>NZ_BCBT01000011.1:0-134582 GCF_001320965.1 Pseudomonas sp. NBRC 111143
GGGACACCTACTGTTCCTGCTGGCCAATCACTACGAGCACGCCGGCACCCTCGGGGAACTGGTGCTACAAGCTGACCGGGTCTCCACCGCGCAGAACATCGGCGCCAATCCCACCAAAGCCCTGCAGGCACCCAAACATTCGTTGCAGCATCACCTACTCACAGGCCTGCGTCACCTGGCCAAAAAAGAGTTCAAATTCAACCAGCCCGGCGCGGCTGGCTGGCTTACCCAAGACCATCTGTGGCTGGTCAGCAAGACCGCCACCGACAAACTGCGCGCTTACCTGCTCGCCCAGGCAGTGGATGGCATCCCCTCCTCCAACATTGCCTTGTTCGATGAGCTGCAGTCGCATGGACTGGTGGATGTGACACCAGAGGGCAAAGCGGTGTGGAGCGCCACCGTTTCAGAGGATGACTGGCAACATCGCTTTACCTTTCTTCGCCTGCAGCCGAGCCTGATCTGGGCCAATGAGCCGAGGCCAGATTACTTTAGCGGCACGGTAGAGCCGATGATGGATGGCCCACTACCGACCAGCGAAACCAACGAGTCGGCCCCGGATCAGCCGCCTGCAACACCAGAAGCAAAACAAGCCGGCGCCGTGCTGCAGAATCAGGAATTCGACTACCTCGACGACCTTATGGACATGTTGCAAGTGCAGGGCGAACGCGAGAGTGGATCAGCTGTTGAGATGGCTCAATCTGCCACTCCTCCACCACAGTATTCCGTGGGGCAGGCCTTTATCGAGTGGCTGCGCGAGGGAGTTAACAGTCATCGCTTAGTGATCAACGACAGTAAGGCCAAGGTCCATACGGTGGACGGTACTTTCTTCCTGGTCACACCGGGCATTTTCCAGCGCTATGCTGCCGAGCAACCGGAGCAGTCTGATGGAAGCAACCAGATCGAGCATTGGCGGCGCGTTCAGCGTCAATTTGAGAAACTGGGCATTCATCGGAAAAGGTCTAATGGGCAAAACATTTGGGCTTGCACTGTGAGAGGTCCTCGCAAAACGAACATTCTGAATGGATACTTACTGAACAGCTCAACAGATATTTTCGCTGCCCTGCCTGCGGATAATTCACATCTCGTACTGGTCAAGTAACTCCAACCTGCATCTAGCCACTTAAACAGATCCAAAATTATGGATTCTCGATGGAATCGTCATTGCAACTAATGACTCCCGCAAAACTATCGAGATCCAACAAGGGGACTTTAGCATTGCCTTATCTCCAGGCCATGAGAATGACAAAAACGCATTCAAAATTATCAAAAAATAAAGACATCACCACAGACAACCCCACAGATCAACCTCTATATTCGAGTAGCATCAGCGACTCGTGCACGCAAAGCCGAGGCCATACCCTGATAATAATTTTTCAAATCCGGATCCTTGTCTAGATCCGTATACTGAAAATGCTCAGCGACCAATACATCCGCCATTTCTCTATTCAGATTTTTTTGACCTGTAACATCACGAAAACACTCACAAAAAATCCCATACAAAAATTTTGCCCACAACTTACCGTAACAGTCGCGGGCTGCCACAACCCTATCGCAACCACTAAACTGAAATTTTTCCACTCTACCCGACTTAATGGTGCCAATTAACTTCCTAAAAGATTCTTTCTTGACTCTATATCTATTAGAATCACGAACATCAACATACGCCCAGAATTTTTCACGATGAATTCCCTGCACCCTTTTTAGCGAGCAGAGCACATCTACAAAAATCAACCTATTGAAATCCACCAAAAAATTACGACACTTAACTCTAATCACTTCTGCAGCTTCAGCACTAACGCCTTTCACAGAAATTCTCTCAAGCTTAGAGATAATAGCTTCAGCTTGCCAAGCATCGTTCTCCCAGCTGTAACCATATGTATAGAGAACAAACGGATGATCAATCAAACAATGGCGATGATGATCATGATCTCTATCCATAGCCACTATGGTATTGGATATTTTTGATGCGGCAACATCTTGAGCATAAGGCAATAAATTATCCTTTGAGCCAAGAGGTCTAATTTCATAACTCAGACCTGGTAAAAATCGTGAAAAAAATCCTTTCCAAAAAACCGCATCAATTGAACAGTCGCTTTGTTTTTTCTCTTTATTGAACTCGCCACCCTCTGTATAGACCACCATACTGACGCCCAAAAACGCAGGCAAATTCGATCGACCTGACACAGTTCTTGTAAATGTCATTTCACGCAGCGATCCATGTGAATCAAACGATCTTGGTTGGCCCCGACCACATCAGGGGAATGGGTAGCGAAGACAATCTGAGCGGCAGGATTAAGGCTTTTTATATTTTTTGCCAAACTTTCTTGCCAAGCTACGTGAAGCGAAATCTCAGGCTCATCTGCCATATATATAAAGCTTTGACCTTCCTGCAGCAAAGCCTCACCAAGAATAACGATGATCTGCTTTTCCCCAGAAGAAAGCTGGGAGGGCTTCAAAATTTTTCCAGATTCAGTCTTAATCACTAACTCATTACGCTCATTGAGCGAAATGGTTTTCTTCAAAAGCAATTTATTCAGTATAGCTAAGAAAAGATCCCGAGAAGAAACAATCCGATTTTTCTCTTTGGTGATACCCTCCCAGACATCCACGGTACTTTCGATTCTGTGCAGGGAGAAAATCGCCATAAAGTCGGCCGGTTTGAGATCTGTACTTTTACCCCATCGCCCTCGGAGATCCTCCAGCATACCAAAATGTCCATCTAGCTTCTTTTGGTAACTTCTTTTGTCCAACTTAAATTCAGAAAATATTTGTAGGAGTGCCTGCTTTTCACTGTCGACCTTCTCACGCCCAGGAAGGGCTGCCACCTTGTCATTCTCCTTGACCAGCAAAGATAAGAATACATGTTCTTGAAAACGCTCATGCAGAGCATTCACCTGCTTACTCAAAGAGGAAAGGTATCTAACCAATCGATTCGAGAAATCATCCAACCTCAAATCAACCGGATCATTTCCACCTGGCCCCTTCAGCGAAGCGGCTCGCTGAACAGATAGCCAAGTCAAAGACACCATTTCAGAGAGATGCTTTGCTAGAGTACGGCTCGCGGCAGTACTCCCAGCTAACTGAGCTCTTATAAAAAACGAGCCCTTGCTAACCGTATCATAACCATCCACATCACTCAAAACATACGCATAGGGTTTTTCAGTAGAAGACTCTACAATCTTATAATCACAATGAAAGAATGGCACCCCAAGATTTTTAACTACTTCAATATATGGTTTTCGCTTGGAGCGTGGATCCTTCAAATTTATACGAACCGACTCAAAGTCAAGCTCAGAGAGGTAATCTTTGTCAGCGCGAAGAACGCCAGAGATTATTTTGAGCGTAGTGGATTTACCTGAACCATTTGGACCGATGAGGAAATTCAAATCCTCGCTTGCTTTGAAGGATACTTCGTGATTCCCCCAAAAACCTTTAATCATCACACTATCAATGAGATTCATAGCTTCCTACTATTTACAGGTCCGGTGGGCACAATGATGGCACAGCTTAGGCTTTGATGCATTACCTCCAAGACTGCTTAGGCCCCTATAGAGGCGTCTCGACCGGGTACCTAGATCCCCATACCTCTACCTCGCCGACGCGTTGATCGGTTGTGACGGACGGACCTTAGCCAAAAGCGAGGTAAATCGGCGCAGTTCGCCGAAGCTTAACGAAAGCCTAAAGCAACAGCGAGGAGTTCGCCCGCGACCATTTCCAGGCTTACGTTTCAAATACTGATGCTGAAGCCCTGAGGCTGGACTGAAAGCTAAAGCTGAAACCCACGAAAAGTGAGACCGAGTCAGGACTTCGGATGTGGATAGCCCGGGTGCTCGTTAAGGCAACGATGGTCAGCCCGGTCCAGAGGCGTTAACCGACCCAAAGCAGATGTTGATCAGAGACTTCATGTTGTCAGCGTAGGCGCCATAACCGATTTTAGCCGCCCAGCTTCCAGATCCGCGAAACACCTGTGGGAGTCGCGCTTGCAGGCGATGGGCCGAGCAGCGGCGCTAACATCCGGAAGTCCGCAATGGGGTCAAAAACAGACACTCAGCAGGACGCTTCATCTTCCGCGCAACTGCCAATCAGTGAACAGTTCCGCCGCCGTGGCCAAAGGCTTTCATTTGATAGTCGGTTACAGCTTGGAACAGAGACTCAGCTATCAGGCGTAATCTTTCCACCTCTATCGCAGGCGCGCCGGTATCCTGAGCTTCGTGGTAACGGCGCATTGCCTCAATTGCCTCGGTGTAGGCTGGGTGGTCGGGCGGCAAAAACTTCGACTGTTTGGGCATCAGTGCCTCGATATCAGTGAATTGATTCAGACAGACTGCCGGCTTCAAGCACCTGGAAATCCACTACCGCGTGATAAACGGAGTCAGCCAACACTCTAAGCCGCTCGATTGTCTCTGGAGATGCCCCGTTATCTTGCGCGGCCTGATGCGCCCTTATCGCATCAAGGGCTTCGCGCAGTAGCGGCTCGCCGGCTTTGGCCATGCCTTCCAAGGTTCGCTTCATGCTCTGCCCATTCTGCTACGTTGATCCATCATAGGACGATAGCGACGGTCTGATGGCCGGCATCGATCCAAGGCCTTGTGTTTAGCAGTTCAGGCCTCATCGCGGCAAACCGGTTCCCATAGGAATATCACCAGCTTCCAGACCTGCGCCAGCCTCTGTGAGAGCCGCGCGTATCGGCGATGTGTCGCGAAGCGACCCCAATATTCAGGCGCCGGGTCGATAGCTGCCGGCAAGAGCCAAGCATACCTAGGCTGCCTTGGAAAAATCGCTCCCTTCCAAACGTGAGTTGCTAGGCCATATGTCCATCACAATCCGCAGCAAACCAGCATAAGCCACACTAAAAATGGGGGACCAGATGGGGGACCAAAAACACACAGGCACAAAAAAGCCCCGAAAAATCAGGGCTTTAATGAGAATTAGTGGCGGAAGCGTAGAGATTCGAACTCTAGGATAGTTGCCCATCGACGGTTTTCAAGACCGTGGTACAAGTGCCCTAATCATGGGGCGCAAACACCAAAATCGATTCCAAAACAAAGGCGAAATGGCTCGGCTACAGCCCGCATTCTATAAAGGTCGCCGCTTCAGTTTTGGAACCGATTTTCACCCCTTCCTTTGGCGTTCTGCCACCCCGTCAGCCGTCCTGGCTGGCGTCACTATCACTCCGCTTCACGCTCAGCATGAGCCCATAGCCTGGCCGCCTCGGCGAGCTCCAGCATCTCGGCCAGCGCCCCAGCATCAACGTCCTGTCTGCGGTGAGCGGAAACGGCCATTTCCGCCATCACTGCAGAGCGCCCGTCTGGATCGGTGATCATCGCCATCTGATCGTTGAGCTCGTCCATCCAAGGCTGCGGTATGCCCGCAGCGCTACTGAGCACGGCACCACCACGATTGCGCATAGAGCACGCCATCCACCTCTTCAACACCCGTAACGTTCATTCCGCCTTGAGCCATCCCGGTCACGCACGCGTCGTGTAGCCGCGGGATAACGTCGGGCCCTGGGGTTGGGTTGAACACCCAGGCGCCCAGGCACTGCCGACCGAGCACTGAACTGTGTCCGTACTCGATGTGAACGTCAGCGCGAATCGGCTGGATCTTCGTGAGTTGCGCGCTGGGGATTGCGACACCGAGATTTCGGCGACGAACAAGGAGAAAGTACATACGGCACCAATACTGTATATCGATACAGTATTTGAGCATTGCATGCGCAGCCAGCACCAGTACCGCCTGGCGGACTATGCTTGCTCGAGCAGGAGGGACGGAAAATGTGTGGACGGCTGACACAGTACAGAGGCATTCACGACTTCGTTGAAGTACTCAGCATGCCGGAGGTGTGGAGGAACAACGTCGGTGACCAAGCGCTGAAGCGGTACAACGTTGCGCCTACTACGCCCGTTGCTGTGCTGCGCGTTGATGAGGGAGGCCCACGGGCGGACCTGGTGAGATGGGGGTGGCGGCCGCACTGGGCGACAGATCGCGCCGCGCCGATCAATGCCCGCGTCGAGAAGGTCGCTCACGGCCCGTTCTTCCGGGCCATCTGGCCGCATCGGGCTATTACGCCTATCGACGGCTGGTACGAGTGGGTTGATGAGGGTGGCCCAAAGAAGCAGCCGTACTACATCCGGCGGCGGGACGGCCAGCCAGCGCTATGCGCCAGCATCGGTCAATTCACCGGCAACGAGCACGACGGCTTCGTTATCATCACAGCCGACGCCCAGGGCGGGCTTGTTGACGTGCACGACCGCCGGCCAGTTGTGTTTGAGCCGGAACTGGCGCGAGAGTGGATTACAGCAGGGATGCCCAGCGAGCACGCAGAACAGATGGTGCTGAACCTGGGAGAGCCGTCTGAGGCATTCGAGTGGTACAAGGTCAGCACAACCGTAGGGAATGTGCGGAACCAGGGGCCTGAGCTTATAGCGCCACTTCAGTGACGATTCAGCGGAGCTCGCCCCATGGCATTTGAATGGTACTGACGGGCCGCCTTGATCTGTGATTCCAAAATCAGCCGCAAGCGCTCCACTTCCTCCGCAGGCAGACCGGCCTCCTGCGCCTCAAGATGGCGCCTCATAGCCTCCTCAACATCCTTGTAGACCTGATGGTCTGGCATCACGACTTCGCGCTTTTCCTTCATGCGCGCCTCCCTGGCAATGAGCTGATGTGCTGTCGTTTGACAGTAACGTCCATCAACCAGCACTTTGTTCCGCTATGCAAGCATCGCTTCATCTATGCGCCTTGAACCCCCTAATGACCCACGCAACAGACCAACCTAAGGCGTAAAGTGGAATCCCCACTATCAACACCCACAACAGCAGCCCCCACAGCACTTCTGCGCCCTCTGCCGAGCTGTTTCCATAGAGCAATAGCCCGATCGCAAGACCTAAAGTAACACTGGATACAACCCACGCCCTTTGCCATCCGTTCATGCGCAAGTTCATGTTTTCCCTCTGGCAAATGCCATTTCAATGAAGCGTCAAAGCATTATAGGACGCTTCACAGGCCAGGCCGGCTATTCGGGATTTTTCATAAGCTGCCGCCAGGTCTCCCGCTCGAGCATCAGCCCGTGCGAGCAGGTCGGAGAGCACCATGGCGGTGTGGTGGCTGCCTGGCGGCTGGCTATAGCAGCTATACAAATGGCAAAATGCTATTTGCAAAATCAATAGCCGCCATGGAGTCACGCTATGCTCGGAGCTGAGGTTTTTGAAACCGCATACAACGAACTGGCCAGTCGATACGCGGGCCTGACCAGCGACGTGTACCTTATTCCACCTGACGAAATGAATGACGGCACCGACCTTCTGGATCTATGCGGCGTTCGTTACGACGAAAAGATTTACTTTAACGACGACACTGCTGATCTCAAAGATTATGGAATAGAGGGGGCTGGCGGGGTCACCATAAATTTCCTCTTAAATGGCAAGGGTCGAAGCGCCATATTCATAAACGAAAACTGCTTACCCCCCGACTCTCACGAGGGCGCGATTTGGCTTTGGAAATATAACTCCCTCCACCACGAGTTGATGCACGCTCTGGACTTCAGCAAGCAGAAGAATTTCAACACCAAGATGCGGAAGATGGACCTGGTGGGCGCGGAGGTATTTGCAGACCAAAAAACTTTGCTGCACCTCAAGAGCTTGAGCACCAACGGCTTTATGAGACTTGCGCTGCAGCAATACGCTCGCAACGTCAAAACAATGGGACAGAGGGGCGGAATACGAGCTGATATTTACAATAGACTCACAAGAAAGGTGGACGAAAAATCTATCGAGCACTGGGCGTCAATGGAGTTCTAGCATTAAAGGCGGAGCTCAACGACACGCTGACCCTGCTGCCTCTAACAACTTCTCGTATCCGACCCTCTGCCGCCGCTCAGCCAGTAGCGCACGCACCTTCACCTCCAGGCTGTCGGTCTTGCGAAGGCTGGCAGCAGCCCAGGAGGGTACCGCCACATCAGGAGCGCGGCACGGCACTTGCACTGGCACCTCAACACGCACGTACTGCACCTTCGGCTGGATCTGTCCGCCACATCCAGCCAGCCCCAGCACGCACACAATCAACGGCATCCTCATAGCCCAAGCTCCTTGTCGATGATCGAGGTCGCGGCGGCACACTGATTGCCACCGGTGCGCTCCTGCTGCAGACGGTTCGCCGCCGCGTAGTCGTCCTGTGCGCTGGCCCTGGCCTCCTTCACTGCTTGCTCTGCCCTGGCCTGGCGATCGTTAGCGGCCAGGACCAGGTCGCCCAGGGCCTTGCCCTGCTCCCGCGCCAGCCCGGCGAGGTTGTCTCGTGCTGTGGCGCACTGGGTGACCTGGTCCTGCTCAGCATCGAGAAGCGGCCGAAAGTGGCTGCTGGTGGTCCATGTGCCGACGGCGATACCCAGCAGGATCAGCAGGCCGGCGCCGGCGAGGCGCAATGCCCAGGCGCTCATGCCGGCACCGCCTTGAGTGCTGCTGCGTGATTTCTCTTGAACTTGGCGCGCAGTTCCTCCGGCTGACGGGTGTAAGCCCCAGGTCGCCACACACGCAGGTACAGCTCCCAGGCGCCATGCTCATCGTCAGCAGACGGCATGGGCTTTGGGTCAGTCCACAGCAGAAGGCGGGCCAGGGCGGCAGCCAACACCGGATCAAGGCCGATGGCCTGGTAGATCGATTCGGCACTGAAGCCCACGCCCCGAGCTCGGCAAACTTCCTGGGTGCGCGCCTTTACCGATCCGTGGGTCATAACCCCGACCACACCGCCGCCCTTTTCAAATTGGTAGTCGCCGCGGGCAGGTCCGTTCACCTGCTGCTCGAGGCGCTTTGGGTTCTCTTGAAGATTGATCGCATGCAGCAGTACTCGAGCCGGGCGAGTGCACATCTGTGGCGGCAACAGGGCCAGGCCCTGCTGGATGTCGTTGTCGATCGACATGGGTTTTCTCCAGGCAAAAAAATACCGCCATGCGGCGGCTGTCTGTCGGATGTGTAGATTTATGCGGGCGGCGCGGGCCAGTCGATGGCGTGCGGGTAGCCGGCCAGCTCAGGCAGCCGGTTCAGTGCGATGCGGTACCGCTTCCACTCCTTGAGCAGGGCGGCTTCAGCTTCGGTTGCGTCGTCGAGTTCGACGGCATCTTGCAGCGGTGCCATCGCTGAGTCGGCGATGATGCGGCGGCGCGTCACCTCGGCCTGGGCATCGCGCAGTTGCATCGCAGGAAGAAGTGCGTCGATCTCGATCTGAGAGGCCTTGCGCCAGCCTTGTATTTCATGGGCGCTCAGCACGAGCGTAGCCCCATCAGTCCAATATGCAGGCTCTGGATTCAGGTATGCGCTGACCTCGGCCGCGTTCATTTCGATGTAACCGGCGGGCAGATATTCGTCGACTGGGTCGCGCTGGTCGAACGCCATCACTGGCCCGCCGGCGGGGTTGCGGAAGTATCGCATCATCGAAGTTCACTCCATCCAGTAAGGGCGTTGACCGAACCGTTCGAGGCACCGACCGAGTATGTTGCCCCAGGCGGGACGATGGCCGTTGCGGTCGCAATGTAGACTCCCGCCGCGCCCGCATAAGCCGAGTAGACCACCGTGCCACCGATTGTGATGTTGAGCGCGGTGTTCACCGATGAAGCAGGTCCGGCTTGGACGATCACCTGAATTGGGCGGCCCGTAGTGTTGGTGTACAGCGTACCGAGCGAGCGCTGAGACAGCATGTTTTGCCACGACTGGCCCACCCCGACATCTCCGACGCCGAGAGCGGTCTTTGCAGCGGCGGCAGTTGTCGAGCCGGTACCGCCCTGGGCGATGCTCAAAGCCGTTGTCATGCCGGTCAGCGACGTGATGTCGTTGTTTGCACCGGACTTTGCAGCCCCGATATTCGTCCGGAGCGTGACAACGTCAGCAGCATTACCAAACAAGGCGAGTGTGGTGCCGTACTGCTCGACAACCTGCCGGAGGCGATCGGCTGACTCTTTGACGTAGCCCTGCATCGGAGCCAGGCCATAGACGCCTGCGCTTACTGTGGCGCCTTGATACGCCGGGAGGATGCTGAGCACCGTACTGCTGGCGATGTTGGTTACCTCATACCAGCGACCGTCCGGCCCCTGGAAAGCATCGCCCACCCTCGAGTTTGCCGGAAAGTTCGTGCCGGCGCCGGTCACCGTGGTCTGGCCAGCAGTGATCGACACAGTGCCCTGTCTATACCATGGCATGCGTTATTCCTTCAGATTGGTTTCATTGGGCGAGCGGCGAACAAGGTTCGGCCGTTCGCAAGGACGGGATTCACGGCGTCGTTGCTTTCACAATACATCTGCAGGACATTCCGGTTTCCCGGAAGAAAGCCCCCGAAGTTCACGCGAATCGGCTGTGAGGTCTGCATGATGTTTGTCTGGGTGAACAAGGCATTTGCCAGAATGTAATCGGCATAATTTCCGGTCCATCCCATTTGCTGGCTTGTCGCGTAGTAGCCTGGCCTGACGATTGGACTGCCTGCAGTAACGAAGGAGTTCGCGGTTGGCTGGCTATTCAGCACCGCGAGATTCATTGTTGATGCGAACAAGCGCTCCCCGGCCGGCCCCTTCACCGATGCACCGTACTGACCGCTAGCTGACGCATCCGTCATATAGCTGGCACAGAACCAGGAAATCCGAATCGGCAAGTTCCAACCCGGGCCGTGGGCTTCATTCCTGTAGTCCCGCAATCGGAACCCTGTCCAGTTACCTGGCGCGCCAATGATGCTGAACTGGCCGACCATGAAGTAGTCGTTCGCGTTGATGAAAATCAGCGGCCGCTCGTAGGTCGTGATCGGCGACGGAAACGCCCGGTAATCATCGCCCTCGATCTGCTGATCACCACCCCCGAAAATGAACGAGAATTTTCCGGCGTACCGAATGCTGAGGACTTTGTTCACCGCGTCGATCTGCGTTGCGATGCCATCGTTTCTCGTGCGAATGCCGTACGTCCCCCCTGCGGAAAAAGGCTCTCCACCCTTTGACAAGATCATGACTTGCCAGGTCTTTCCCTGTGGCTGCCTGAGTTGTAGTTGCCCTGTTGTCCAGAATGCCGGCGGTGAGAACGTGAAGAGTCCAGCATCTTCAAGCGTGTCTACAACGACGAACGATTCGGCCTTGATCTCAGGTATGGCGATGTACTGATCGAAAGCCCCATTGCCCACCACTTGCATCATCTTCAGGGATCGGATTGGCGTCACCGTTGTGTCGAGCGTTACCGCCCCGGACGCATCGCGCGTCCGGAGCCCGTATTGGGCAGCCATCAGTAGAGCCTCCCTACGGCAGTCCGCTCGACACCGTTGGCGTCGTAGACGTACAGGCCGCCGTTGTTCAGCAGAGTTGATCCGCTTGCATCCTGGCCTCGAACGATGAAGGAGCCGTTGACAAGGTTGATCTCGATCAGCGGTAGCCCTTGAGCGTTGACTGCCTGAGAACGCAGCGTCATGCCGAGGATGATCTGCTGAATGAACGCAGTGTTGATCACCGCTTGGTTGATGAAAACCTGACCGCCCTGAACCACGAAGGGAGCAATCAAGCTGCCGCTCACCTCATCGACCACGGCGAACCGTTGGGCAAACGCAAGGATTTCCGACGTGTCCCCATCAACCCCGACCGATAGTCCTGCCATGACCTTGCGATTACCAGCGATGGTCTGGGCCTTGATGGTCGTCTGCGCTCTCACCCGACCATCGACCCCAACAACCGCTTCACTTACCTGCTGAACGGATGCCCTGGTCTCTCCGATCGATGCCTCGAGAGTTTCCGACTTTCTAGCCAGCGCCTGGTCAGCGCTGGCAAGGGTGCGAACATCAGACGCAAAGCTCGCTTTCGATCGCCAGGCGTCCAGGGCCCCGAGCAGGTCGCCCTCGCCACTGTCATCCCTGCCCTGCGAGTAAACTGCCTCAACTGTCGTCCGCAACGACCCGATGGACTTGTCGGCATCAGCCTGGGCTTGCTCTACCTCCTGAATCTTGACCGCGTTGTCACCGATCGCGACTTCGTTCGTTGCGATACGTTGACCCAGGGCATGGTCTGCATCGGCTAGAGCATTCAGTTCGGTTCCGATGGCCGCAGTGCTGCTGTCGAACTCGGACTTGAGCTGATCCAACCGAGAAGCTGTCACCTGCTCGTTCGTTGCAACAACGGCTTCGAGCGTGCTGATGCCTGCACTGTTACCCGCGACTTGGGCATCAAGCGATGTCAGGCGTGTTGCGGTCGCTTCGTTCTCAGTCGCTCGGACTCGGACTTCCTGCGCGAACTTTGCAGCGCTGTCCCATCCGCGCAGAGCGTCAGCAAGATCCCCTTCGCCATCGTCATCGCGCCAGGCGGCCTGCAGGGCGGTCATCTGGCTGGCCGAAGCCGTGACCTTGCCGTCGAGGGTCTCGATATCAGCGGTGTTCTGCTGCACCTGGAGCGCGAGAGCGTTCGCAGTTTCGAGAATGGTGCCGATATCGGCCCAGTAGTTGCTGTCCGGCGGCGCCGCACCAGCAGGTACCGGTGCTATCGCCTGGAACAGGCGCTGTCCCTGCCGCACGACATCACCCTTGGCATAGGGCTTGGCCGGATCGTACGCCAAGGCGTCGGTCAACTGGTCAATCCGCTCGTACAGCTCATCCTTGGTCTGCTCCAGGCGATCGTTGACAGACCCGGGACCATCGCCCGAAATCAGCTCGATCTCCTTGAGAAGCTCCTGCCCCAGCTCGCTCTTCTCGATCTTTCCCGCAAGCGCTGCGAGAAAAGCCGTGACATCGGTGGATGTAGACGCAGGTACTTTGAGAAACCCGCTGACGCCATAGGCGTTCTTCGAGCGGATGAAATAGTAGTAGTTGGTGAAAAAGGAAAGCCCGGTGTGAGTCAAGCTCAAGCCTTGCCCCAAGTACTCCGACTGCGCCGCAGTAGCCTGCGGGTCCATGCTGAAGAAGTACTCGTAGGTGCCGCCGTTGAGCCCGCGCTGGACGTTGCTCGGGAGCAGCGTAATGCTGTCAATGGATGGCTGAACAACACATGCCTCCGGCACCGCTGGTCCGTTGATGTTGACCGTGATGCTCGCCTCGCCCGACCGCGCTTGCGGCCCGAGCGCGGCTACGCTCATCGTGTAGTTGCCAGATGGCAGGCCGGCCAGCGGCACCTGAAGCGTGGTCTCCGGCACCTGCTGGGCCTGCACGGCCACGCCGGCCTGGCGCACGGTCACCGCAAATCCAGTCACAATCCCAAATGGCCGCTCCCAGCTCAGTACTCCCTGGGTCACTTCGGCAGTATCGTCTACTGCCCAAGCAAGGCCGGTAGGACTGCCCAGGCCGCCGGACGGCAGGCTGATGAAGCCGATCGGGTTGTAGGGCTGCCCCACTGCATCGTCGAAGATTGCGGCCTCGTACTGCGACACCGTGACCGTACAGCCGTTATCGGCGGCCAGGTTCCAGTCGGTGACGATGAACTCGCCAACGATGTTCAACGACGGCAGGTTAACGCGAACCACCCGCCCAGGCCGGCAGTTGTAGCCCGCGAAGTTCATCGGGATCTGCAGCGAGCCAGCGGCCCGCGCGCGGCGCAACTTGATGTTGGCCAGGCGCTGGCCTTGGTAGGCGTCGGTCACATACCCGAGCGACATCGATTCGGCAGACTCTCCGCCGTCCTGGTCTACCCACGCCTGCACCCGTACCTCGGGAAAGTCCGTTTCCGCCCAGGACTGCGAGGGATCAACGAACGTGCCGGTGACAACGTTGATTGCCGCATCATTGCCGACCTCGGTCGATCCAGAGACGGTGCCGATCACCATGTCCTCGGTGATCTCGAAGTCCCACGGGCCGTAGTAGGCACCGGCCTGCAGCATCCATTTCCCACCGACGCGGATCAGTTGTCCCGCGCACGACTCTTCCAGCTTCTGGATGACATTCGTGCGCTGCTCATCGGCGCCGATGACGCAGCCCGTGCGATAGCGAATCCCGGAAGAGCCATCTGGATTGCCAACCGACTCGTCGCAGACGTTGGCTGCGCTGGCGAAGGTCTCGAAGACAATCTCGTCATCTGGAACCTTGCAGCGGGCGCGCAGGAACCAGAGCAGGTGCAGAGCCGTGTTTTCGCTGTAGCCCGTCATGCCGGTGCGCGGGTCGTACAGATCGTTTCGGCCACGCACCACGAACCGGACATTCGGGATGCCCGAAGGGAATTTCTCCGCGTTGTGTTTCAGCGACAGGCGCACGAATGACAGGCCACGACCAATCTGCGTGTCCTTCCAGTCGGGGCAGTTGCCACGCAGGAAGGCGTTCACCTGTGTCGGATTTACCACTAGCTCGTAGGAAGCAAACGCACCGAAGGTGTTGATCAGTTCCTCGCCGAGGTAGATCTCCTCGAGCGCATCGACGGTGCCCTCGCTCAGCACGTACACCAGGTGCACCCATTCACCGTCTGCCTGGTCGCCAGCCTGCTCCTGCGCCCATACCAGCACACCACCGGTGCTGACGCGGCCCAGGATGAAGCGCGCCGGGGCCTTGGAAGAACGGACGGTCTGTGCAGAGGGCTCGCTATTTCCCGCACGGCCAGTTTTCAGCGCGGCATCCTGCTGGCTGCCGACAAACAGACCCACGGCGCCACCGATCAGCGCGAAGCCAACACCGCCGGTGACGAAACCCAGGGCCGCCCCAGCAGCGACCAGCGCAACCTTCCTGACTGCCTTGCTCATTCAACCCTCCACACCACCAGCGGGTCACAGGCAATGCGCCCTACCCCGTCCTCGGTCACCGACCAGAACTCACCAGCCCAGAACACCGCCACGCCTCGGCCATTCGGTCCGTCGTACATAGCCACGTCCCCGCGCTGGATGAACGCTGGATTGACCCGCTGAAAGCAGGTATCCCAGGCCGCCTCAAGCGAGCCGTGCAGTTTCTTCAGCAGTCGCTTGGCACCCGTCTCGGTCGTGTACCGGCCTCGGTACAGCTCAGCCGGGTCGGTACCGCACACCGCCACCGCGCAGTCAGCGGCGAACAGGCAGCAGTCGAATTCGCCCCATGAGAAAGGCCGCTCAGTGGCGGCCTTGATCGTGTTCGCGAGTTGTGTGGTCCAGTCTCGATTTCGCATGGGCTACTCGTAGCTGAAGGAAGGAGCGTCCTTGCTGGCACCCCAGTAGATAGGCCAGTCGGCCATTTGGGCGACGGCGTAGAAAAATCGGTCGTTCTGGTACCGAGCCCGGTGGTTCTCGTCAGTCCAGCGCTCGGTGCCGAGGCGGCTCCACTCGGCCATCCGATCGATGATCGGCACCTTGATGTGGTTACCGTCGCTACCGTTGCCGCTGTAGGCGAACTGAGCAGCGTCCATCCGCCCGCTGAACAAAATGTCGGCGGCGTACTCGCCCGTCTGGCTGAACACCACGAACATCAACTTGGCGTTGCGGCCACGGCAGCCCTTGAGGCTGGTCTCGGTGATGATCGTGGTGTCGAGGCCGCTGAGTGTCAGCTCGACGCTCATGGGCGAGCCGGAGCTACTGCTTTCTTGGGCCTGGCCAATCTCGCCGAAGTTGCCGACACCCAGGTAAGTGACGCCATCGATCACCATGTCCCCGGTGCCGGTGTGCGCGAAAACCATGCCGTCTGGAAAATCCAACTGGCAGGCCCACACCGCGGTGAAATTGCCTTGAGCGATGATGTCCACCACCCGCTGACTGAAGGGGAATGCACCCGCCATCAGAAGGCCTCCCGAAGTTCAAGTGTGAGGTTCGAGATCACCGGGCGCCGGGCAAGCGAATGGCTGTCGCTGGTCAACCGCATTTCTGCGAAAGGCGCCTTGTACTCAATGGCCGTGCCGGCGGTGATCGTTTTGCGGATCGGCTTGTTCACAGTCACCTGCACCTGACCATTGGCACCGGATACGGCGTCATCGACAACTTCGAACATGACGCCACCGATGGTGATGTAGTCGCCCATCGAGAAGACTTTGGCATTGGCGGTCACGCCCCCAATGCGCATCACCGACGACTGCGCATTGGCGGTGACCACCACCGGCACGCCTATGAAGTCAGCGCGGGTGCGCGTGAAGGCCGGAAGGTTGAACGTGCCGAACATCCCCTGCAGGCGCCCAATGAACGCCGTCAGCAGACGCTCCTGCTCGCGCGACAGGGCCGAGAAGGTCAGCTGGCACTGCCAGTACGCACCCGGGTAGCCGACGATCTGCTGAGCATTGGAGAGCGTCGAGGTGAACGCCCGATTGTTGTAGACGACCCCCCAGGTCATTTCATTCGGGCACAGGCCATCCGGCCATGCGATTGCCATGTGGTATCTCCTGGTGGTCACTTACCCCTTGCGCAGCATCTGCCGCGCTGGGCCGTTGCTCTTGAAGTCCTTGAGGACCATCTGATATCCGGCGTTGGCTCCCTGGGTGGCAGCCTCCCTGATCCGCGCCAGCGTGGCCTCATCTGCGGAGCCTTGGATTTGGAAGTGCTGCTGGATCGGAGGCATCTGGCTCCATCCCCCTGAGCCATTGTTCTGCTGGATATCGTTCAGGGTGCGGTCCAGCTTCGCGCTGGTGTTCGCGGTGGTGACCCGCTCACCCTTCTGCAGCAGCCAGGTGCCTTCGCGCGGGACACTGTCGATACCATCATGCGCCATGCCGACCAGCGACAGGCTGCTGGCCAACGCCGTGGTGCTGGTGATCGCCGCTGATGCG
Organism: Pseudomonas sp. NBRC 111143; assembly: GCF_001320965.1. NCBI lineage: Bacteria > Pseudomonadati > Pseudomonadota > Gammaproteobacteria > Pseudomonadales > Pseudomonadaceae > Pseudomonas > Pseudomonas sp. NBRC 111143. The sequence goes on from NZ_BCBT01000011.1 coordinate 16,640, forward strand.
GGTGCGGCGTTCGCACCGAAGGAAGCCAGGGACGCCATCGCAGCCGCCGGCGCATATGCTGCAGCCATCGCGGTACCGGTCGCAGCCGCCAGCGCCGCCGAGGAAGCCGCCGCCGTGTCGCCGATCGCGGCGTTGACCGCCATCTGCAGGCCCACCTTCACAAGCATGTGCAGCAGGTCGTTGGCGATACCCTCAGCGAAATCGTTGAAGTTGAATTTGCCGGTCTTCACGAAGTTGACCAGCTCATCCTCCAGGCTGCCCAGGGCATTGCTGGTGACGCTGTACATCTGCGAGTTCAGGTCCATCGCGCTGTCGGCATAGTCCTGCCAAGCATCCTTGGCGCCGCTCAGCCAGTCGCCCTGCAGTTCATCCTGCTTGCGGTAGTAGTCCTCCTGGATCTGCATCCGCTCGGCCATGGCATCACGCAGCAGGGCCGTTTCCTTGTCGTAGCGCGCCTTGGCATCGGGATCGCCCAGCAGGTCCGCTTCCTTGTACTGCTTGTAGAGCTCGTTGCGCTGCTTGGCGAAGTCCTGCTCGATCGCCAGGTTTTCCCGCATGCGCGATCGCAGCTTCTCACCCTGGCCAGCGCCAGCAATCTCCAGCTCGAAGCCCTGGCGAACAATGGTGTTGCTGTCCTTGAGGTTGGCCGCGTAGGTCGCCAGCTTCAGGTCTTCCTGGTTCTGCTTCTGCAGCTTGATCTTGGCGTCGAGTTCGGCGGCCAGGCCTTCCAGCACCTTCTGGCGCTCGGCGCTGACACCCTTGAGCTTGCCGGTCTCCAGTTCGAAGGCGAGCTTGGCCACCTCGGTAGCCTTGCCCTGCTTGCCGGTGGTCTCGTCAATCAAGGCGATCTGCCGACGGTAGCTTTCTTCGGCGTCCACCCCGCGCTTTTTCAGCGCCTCGGCTGCTGATTTCGCACGCGACTTGGCGTCTTCCTCGGCTTTCTTCGTTGCCGCTGCGGCCTTTTCAATCGCGTCCAGGTTCTTCTGCTTCGCTACAAGCAGTTCACCCTCGCCATCCTTCAGCCCCTCAACGAATCCACCGCTGATCCTTGCTGCAAGCTTCTCGGCTTCAGTCCGCTTCCCCGCGACAGCGATCTGCTCGTCGATCTTTTTGGCCAGGTCGGTGTAGACCTTGGATCTTTCCGGGACCGTGTTTGCGTTCGTCGCTGCTGCAGCAGTGTTGGCGTTGAACTCATCGGTTAGGCGCTTGACCAGGCTGGCGGCATAGGACGCCTTCTCACCAGCCTCGGCGACAGCGCCAGACTGCGCCACCCATGCCTGGAGCGCCTCCGGCTTGAGCCGGAACCGCCGCGACAGATCTTCGATGACCAAGGACAATGGCTGCCCGGAAGCGTAGGCCTCATCGAACTCTTTCTTGATCCTGGGGAACAACGAACTACCCAGGTCACGGTTCACCCGCTTCATCAGCGTACTGTAGGCGTCTGCTTGGTCCTGGGTGGCCTTCTCGAAATCAGCCGTGTATTGAGCAAGCTGGGCCGCCTTCTGATCGCGCCCCAGATTTCTGAACTTCTCGGCAATTTCGTCCAGTGGGGTACCGATATCGACCAGGGACTGCTTGGCATCCTTCGTCTTTGTGGCGAAGTAGGTAAGCGCTGCGCCGGCGGCAATGATGATTCCTGCAGGTCCGCCAAGCAGCGCCATCGCTGCAGATGCTGCCCGAGCGGCAAGACTCACCGCAGTGATTCCAGCAGCGGCAGTGGCAGAAACCCCGGCCATTCTGGCCAGTGTTGCCTGATAACGAGCAGCTTCAACTTGGGCGGCGAGGAATGAAACGGCACTACTCGCCGCAGCAGCAGCTAGCCGAACAGTTAGCACCCCAGCCAAAACGACGGCAGCCTTAGCAGTAAGGTCGATCGCGTCCTTTGCCCCGGGCGATGAAAGAACATCGTTCAACGCATTAACGGCGTCCTTCGCGCTATTGAGGCTACCCTCGCCCGTGAGAAGCCCGGAAATGGTGTTCTGCAGGGCGTCCAGAGAGCCACCAAAGGTATCCCTGGCTGCCGCTGCAGCTCCCGAGTATGACTCCTCAAGGGCAGCCAGTATGATGCCTTGAGCGCCTGCAATGTTGCCGGTCGACTCCATGGCAATAGCCATTTTCTTCTGGTCTTCCGTGAAGCGAAAACCCTGCTTGCTCAGAGCAGTGAGGCCTTTGGATGGTACATCCAGCGCCCTGCCGATCGTTTCTGCAGCAGAAACTACCGTCACGCCGGTTCGCGCTGCCATATCCGCTGCAGACTGCAGAGCCCTATTGAACTGATTGCCAACCACCCCAGTGAAGGCAAGCAATGCGGTCTGCGCTTGGTTAATGTCACCACCCGAAAAGGTCGTGGCACGCTCCATGGCCGCAGCCATTTCGTTCAGCTGGTCTCGATTAAATCCGGCCGACTCTCCAGTCGACCGTAGAACCGCGCTGAGCTGAGACTGCTCTTGCTCTGCGTTTCGTGTTTCAGTAACGAACCGTCCAAAGATGCTAGCGACGGAGAGACCAGCAACCACGCCCGCAGCAACCTCGCCCAGGGCGCTCCAGGCGACCTTTGCTTGATTGGCCGCCTCTGCAATTTCCTTCGAGGACTTCTTGGCTGCACGGCCAGCCTGGTCGATAGGCCCGGTGAATCCACCAATCCGAGCAATCAAATCGAGGGTCAAGGTGCCAAGTGAGCCCGCCATAAATTCTCCAGGCAATAAAAAACCCGCCGTGGCGGGTTCGCGTTATGGACTATCTACACAGCGTGCCCCATGCGGTGGAAAAGGCAGATGATCCATCGTCGATCATCACTAGCCCCGATTCGTACGTGAATACGAATCTCTTTTCGCCAGCATAAGCACCGAATGAGTTTTTGGCATTTACTGAACCGCAAGCGACATTACGACCATCGCCGACCGAATACCTTTTCGCCTGACCGAATTTTGCGCTGCTAGGATCTTTCATGTTCGCGCGAACAGACGAGAATGCCAGGGACAGCACCTCCGAGTCTCTCGGCCCAGCAGGGGCTGTTGGCTCTCTATCAGGGGTAGATACAAAATAAACACCAGCTGCCACCGCCACTAACGCGCCAACGATCCAGGAGATCGGTAATGCGCGCGAGGACGCATTGCAACTTGGACAGTTCTTATCTGACGCGGGGTAGATTGCAGAGCACTTCCTGCACTTCAATGTCTTCATTGGCCTCGCTCCTAGAGAAACGTGCAAATCTACCATTGCATGCAGCTCCACCCAAATCACACCCAGCTTTCCATGGCCTCCTCCAGCGTCTCGACCCGTGGGTCCATGTGCGGGGCGAAGTCCTGCGGATACAGCTTCGGCGCCGACTCACTGGTCTTGCTGTTGAAGTAGATGGCCTGGAACTGGGCCAGAGCGACCTCTAGCCTCATCCCAGGGTGAAGCGATCCGCGCTTCTGCCGGAACTTCACCCAGGTCAGAAACTCGGGATAGGACATGTTCTCCTGCGCCTCGGCAATGGTGCGGCCGCCTATCCCGTTCATCACCAGCTCGCACCACAGTTCGTCGATCGGCTCTAGCGCTTCTTCTTTCCCGCAACGGTGCCGTTCTGCACCTCACCGATGGCGATCAGCAGCAGGTTGGTCAGGTCCGGATCGAGAGCGCCCTTCTCCGGATCGGCCTCGCCGGTGATGTCGTTCACGGTGAACACCGGCCTGCCCTCGGCATCGCAGATACTCGAGGCGATACGGCAGGCCAGCGGGTCGGCACCGCGGTGAGCGGCGATATCGCCAATCGCCGTCTGGTAGGACAGCGGCCGAACGTAGCAGGTGAACTTCTTGCCGTCCCACTCGATTTCCTTGGCCACCGGGCGGGCGGTGAAGGCCTTGGATTTCTTCAGGTTCGAGATGCTCAGTTCCATCATCAGGCCACCTTACGAATCCAGGCGGAGCCGCCCGAACGCTGGATCGCGACAGTGGACGCCACCACGGCGTTCAGTGCGAAGTTGAACGGGAAGTCGGCAACGTAGCCGGAGAATGTGAACCAGGTGCGCGATGGCGGCAGAACGAAGTCCGATTCCTGGCTGACCTCGGCCGCGCCAGCCGCACCAGTACCGGCGCCTCCGGTGAAGGTTATGTTCGGCGCGCTGGTGTAGCCGCTGCCTGGGTTGGTGATGTTGATGCCCACCACCTCGCCGGCATCGACCACGGCGGTCGCAGTGGCACCGGTACCGCCGCCACCGGTGATGTTGACGGTTGGCGCACTGGTGTACCCGCTACCGGCATTGGTTACGGTGATCAGCGCCAAGCTGCCAGCAGCGACAACGGTCGGGGCAGCAGTACCATCGGACCAGCCAACAGCCCAGCGCAGGGTGGTATCGCCGTCGGCCTCGGACAGCTGATGCAGGCGGATGTGACTCGGGCTGTTTGGGTCGGCGTTCAAGCCCATCGAGGCCTGGCCAGGAGTGCGCAGGCCCTTCTTGTAGCTGCGCTCCTTGGCGACGAGACAGCTGTCCTCGATCTGCTCGGACGGCGAACCACCTGGCTCGAAGGTGGTGGCGCATTCCACCTCCATGACGGTGTATGGCCCGGTACCGGAAAGCGGTGGCACCAGGGCGTAGATCTGGGTTCCTTGGGTAAGGATCGACATAGCGTTCTCCAAATGTCGGGCATAAAAAAACCCGCTCTAGGCGGGCCGGGTTCTTTGCAGCGGTTCAGCGGGGGACAATCCAGTCCACGTCGAAATTGGTCCGGAAGCTCTTCGTTGACGGGTCGCGGGTCTCGCCACCCCATCGTGTGACGTACGCCCGCAATTCGATTGCATCGCGGATGACATCGCGCACTTTGCGCACTGAGCCGCTGGTTGTGCCGTACACATCCACCTGCAGCGTGAAGCCATCCACATCAGGGCGGCCTGCCAAGTAGTTCTCCGGACTTCCCCGTACCAACTGCCATACGGCATATGGCTTGGCCACACCCTCCGGAGCCTCGCCAAACGGGTACAGGCGTAAGTTCACGCCAGCACCGAGCAGCGCGGTCACCGCTGGGTCTGCCGCGCAGATTTGCTCAATGGGTGGGGTCATGGGGTTGTAGCCTTCTTCGCAGCGCGCCGGATTGCGCGGTCGATAGCTTTCTCGTACTCGGAGATGAACGTGTTGGTGACCTGGCTGATGTTGTCGGCCAGCGCCGGGCGCATGAACGGCGCGGCCGCCATCTTCTCGGTACCAAACTCGATCAGGCGCCAGTGCGGCGTCGGCGCGTTCGGGCTGAGATCACCGCCATCCTTGAGCAGGGCGCCGTGCTGAACACCGATGCGGAACCCCAGGTCGCCAGAGGCCCGGAACAACCGGCCGTTCCAGCGCAGAGCGATGTTGTCGGAGATCGAGCGGCCGGTGTCCTTGTCGTCGATCCGCTCGGCACCTTCCTTGGCTTTTTCGACGATGACCTGGGCGGCCTTGCGCAGCGCCGCCCTTCCCCCTTTGCGCTTCACGTCGTAGCTGACTGCATCGAGCTTGCCGAGCAGGCTGTCCAGCCCGATCAGGCTGAACTCGATGGTTTCAGCCATCCTTCACCCCCTTCGCCACGAGGATTGTGAGGTATTCACGGCCAGAGTTCGGGTCTTCCAAAGGACGACCGACAATGCTGTACACCTCGTCCCGATAGGCGATGCGCATGGTGGGCAGCACGCCTGAGCGGTAACGTATGACAATCCGGGCGGTCGCCTCTGACTGTGCGGCCTGGGCGGCAATCAGGTCTCGTGCCGACAGCGGCGTAATCTGTGCCCACACCTTGGCAAACAACTGCCACTCGGGCTCGCCGATCTCCAATGTGACGGGGTCGCGTGGAGTGACCCTGTGCTGGATTTCGATTCGATGCCGAAGATCGCCGGCCCTCATACGTTCACCCAGCGGTGAGGACTCCACAGGGCCTGGGTAGCCATCGGAAGCTCGGTCGCGATGGTGCCGGTAACAACGGTCTCCCGGGTTGCGTACCAGTGCCCGATAAGCAATAGCGCACCCTGCTGGATCGACTTACGGAAGGACAACGCATTGCCTACGGGGTCAGGCAACGGCTCACCCTCTGCAATCAACTTGCGATTCGTCCACAGATCGAAGGTGCTGAGGGCCGCGTCGGTGTAGCCCTGGATCAGCATGTCCTCGTCGTCGCCATCGACCCGCAAGTGCGCTTTCACCACTTCGAGGTCAATCATTTTTTGGCACCAGGGCCTGAAGCGCTGGCTTCTTCGCGTCTGCGGCGAACTCAATCCCCTTCGCTGTGAGCCATTCCTTCAGCTTCGGGACGGTCATCTTCAGCGGATCGGTTTCGTTCTCGGCGCCCTTCTGCGAAAGGATCGCCGCGTCGATCTCCTCCTGTGAGCTGCGCGAGGAGTAGCCTTCGGGCGGATAGTTTGCCGCCAGGTAGCCTGCTTCCACAAATTCGGCCACGGTGGGACCGTCCTCACGAAGTACTTGAATGCGCTTCTGGTCGAGATACTCGGCCACGCCCAGGTGCTCGACTGCCACCAGAGCGCAACGGTCAGAAACATCCTGATCGCCCACCTGGATATCCACCACCTGGTTCCCGCCCACTGCGAACGGGAACGCCTTCTTCACGGAAATGATTGGCATAAATCCTCCAGAAGTGGGCGCCCGAAGGCGCCCGCTCGATCAGGCAGCGCTCAGGGTCAGAACCTTGATCGCCTGGGAGTCGACGAGCATGCCGCCGACGCGCTTGGTGGTGTAGAAGCCAACGTATGGCTTGTTGGTGTAGGGGTCGCGCAGGACACGGGTGCCGATGCGATCCACGATGGTGTAGCCGCGCTGGAAGTCACCGAACGAGATCGCGTTGGCGTCGGCCGCCACGTCCGGCACATCCTCGTTTTCAATGATGCCGTAGCCCAGCAGGGTGGAAGGCTTGTCCGCCTCCAGGCCAGGGCGCCAGAGGTAATTGCCCTGGCTGTCCTTCAGCTTGCGGACATAGGCCACGGTCAGGTTGGTCATCATGAAGCGGGCATTGGCGCGGTACCCGGCTTTCAGCGAGTGGATCAAGTCGATGATCTTGTCGCCATTGAAAGCGCCGGCGGTACCGGAAATCAGCTTCTGCAGCTTGCCGAACGCGCGGGTTTTGTCGTCGTCCAACACCAAGTCGTAGGCCAGAAAGCCTTTGGGCTTGTTCACGCCGTCGCCGCTGGTGAAGGCAGCGCCCTCCTTCTCCGTGAACTCGCGGGCTACCTCGGCGTTCAACCAGGCCTCAGCATTGAAGAAGATATCGTCGAGGCTGGTCTGGGTGGCCTGGGGGTTGGCGTAGATCTCGCCCATGAATGCCGAGATCTGGCCCAGGGTCGGGGTGCCCGTTCCTGGGCGCGGTGCAGTTTCGCCAACCCATCCGGAGCCAGCGCCGCCCAGGCTGACCAGACGCTTGTAGTCGGGCGTGCCGACAGTGATCTGGTTGCACACCTGGCGCATTGGCGAGGTGTCTTTCAGCAGCTCGATGATGCTGCGGTCCAGTTCTTCAGGGACCGCGTAGCCGCCGTCAGCGTCATTGCCGATCTGCAGCGCCTTGGCCTGCAGGTCACCCAGGCCGGTGTCGATGCCCTTGCGAACGAACTGCATGAAGGCAGCCTTGTGCTCACTGGCGGCCTTGGTGCCGGTGCCGTCCGGACGCTTCAGCGCGGCCAGCTCCTGCTCGAGCGAGGTCTTGAGCGCGTCGAGCTCGCCCAGCTTTTCGTTCAGGGTGTCGACCTGGCCGGAGAGCTTGCCCTTCTCGGCCTCCAGGCCGTCGATGCGCTTGTCGTTCTTTTCCTTGAACTCGTCGAACTTCTTGCCCAGCGCTTCGGCGACGTCGTCGATGTCTTTCTTTTCAACAGCCATGAGAGGCTCCTTACATTTTGTCCAAAAGGGATTTCAGTGATTGAAGTGCGTCATCGGCACCCGCCTCTCGCGGTGAAACTGCGCCGTAGCCTTTGGCCATGAAGGCCTTGGCTTGGGAGCCGGAAAACCCTACCTCTCGCAGGGCCCGCTCCACTTTGCTGGGCGGCGGGGTCTCGCCGCGGGCCAGCAGAGATTTCACGTCAGTGATCCGGGCTACGTCGTTGGCCGGGAAGGTGACCAGGGAGACTTCCCACAGGTCGATTGCCTTCAGCAGCCAAATGCCCTTCTCCTTGTCGTACTCGTAGTCGTCGAGCATGTAGCCGATCGACATGCCGGTCAGGCTGCCGGCCTTCATGTGGCCGTGCGCCCGCTTGGCCAGCGGATCGACCTCAGTAAGCAAGTTGCCTTTCACATACAGGCCGACCTCGTCCTCGCGCATCTCGGTGTAGACGCCGATCGGCTCGCTCATGTTGTGCTGCCAGAGCATGGCCGGTAGCCGGCCCTTCTCCTTCCACTTGGTCAAGCTCGCTGCGAAGGCCCCACGAACAACCACGTCGCCGTAGCTGTCCTCGACACCGAACACCGAGCCGTAGCCCTCGAACTCGCCGCTGTCGCTGACCGACTTGATGGTCAACGGCAGGTCAAGGCGCTGCTTTGTCTGCATCGTCGTCAGCCTCTGGTTTGGTCGTCATGTTCATTGGGGTCAGGTAAATGTCGCCGCCTTCACGGGGGTTCTCGTCCTCCAGCTCTCGGCAGTCGTTCGGGCTCAGGATTCCCCACTGAATGCCCTTGCCGTAGGAGTCGTAGCGCCCCTTGAGGTCGCCGCGCATCAAGGCGCCGGCGTTGAACTTGGCGTAGTGGGTGAGTCGATCTTTCTCGTTGAGCAGGCCAACCTGAATCCGGTGCTCGATGCGCGTGATGATCGGCACCAGCGAGTAGTTCACGAAGTTCATGCCCATCTGCTCAACGTTGTTGAGCGTCATCTTGTCCATGTTCGCCACTAGGTGCGGCGGCACGCGGAAGAGGCCGCAGAGCTGCGCCTCCGTCATGCGCTTCGACTCGATGAACTGTGTGTCCTGGGCGTTCAGGCTGATCGGTTTCCAGTCCAGGCCCATCTCCAGGATCATGGGCTTGTAGGCGTTTGCCGCCCCCATGTGCTCACCCTGGAACTCTTCCTTCAGCCTGGCGAAAGCCTCATCGGTGAGTTTCTCATCGGTGCGCAGCACACCGCTCGTTACCGCACCGTTGGTGAACAGCTTCCCTGCGTGAGCGTCCATCGCCTGACCCAGGCCGAGAGTCTGGCGGGCGTAGGCGATCGGGTTCAGGCCATTAAGGCCGTCCAGCGTGAACAGACGGACGTGCCAGATCTCTTTTTGCGTTAGGGTCTTCTGCCCAGTCTTGAAGTCGACCTTGTACTCAACCGTCCAGTCGTCGTTGAGCTTCGGCTGGACGATGTCAGGATTGAGTGGTAGCAGCTCAATCACATTACCGAGGGCCTCGACCTTGTAGGCGTAGAAGTTACCGCGCAAACATAGGCAGGCGACCAGCATTTCCCAGAACTCCTGGGAGGTCATGTACCCGTTCGGCGCCATGGACAGCAGCGGGTAAAGCCGGTGGCTGGTGGCCGGCAAACGTACCTTGCCCGTCTGTTTCATCAGACGGCACGGCAGCATGCCAATCGACTCGGCCAGCACGCGCACGCAGTTGAAGACCACCAACTGCTGCAGAGCGCTCGAGGTTGTGACGCGCTGCCCTGACGCTGTTTCGTAGCCCGCGCCAATCGCCTGGGCAAGTTTCTCCGGCGTGTCGATGGCCAGCGGATTGTTCTTTCTCCCAAGCAGGGCCTTAAACATCAGCTCCCTCCTCGGATTACGGCATAGGCCGACAGTGACATGAGGATTACCCCGCATACCGACAGCGCCACAGCCTCACCAAATCCAACCCATAGACCGCGCGCGAGCAGGCCAAAGCCGACCATGCCGACTACATCCGGCAGGCTTTCGCGCAGACGATCGAGGCCCGACACCTCATCTTCACGAGGCGTCTCTTGTTCAGGAGTCATAGGGTTCTGATTCCGTGCTTGGTTAGGTGGTCGGAGAGCGTTTCCTCCGGGTGTGCATTTGCGAGAATCCGACCGACCGCCATGATCAGCGCGACCGCGCCGTCGATCTTGTTGTCGTCGCCCTGTTTGATCGGACGGACTACGTCGTCGTTACCTGGCAGGTTCTTGCCGATCACGTTGCCGATACACCAGGTCATAATCGGGTTTCCGTCATGGTGGAAACGGCCAGCCTCGATGGCTGCCTCCAGCTCCTTCATGCCGTCGGACATGTTGGTGTAGTTCTGGGTGATGGTGATCGGGTTGAAACCTTCGTCGTCTAGGTCGTGGCTGAGACCAGTGGCGCCATGAGGGTCGATCGGGCTCTCCCTGATCGGCGCAAGCTTGTTGGCTTCCTTGGTGTCTTCGAGGATCTCCCGATAGTCCACCTCGGCGCCGGGCGTGGCCGTGAGGTGACCGGTGTTGACCCAGGCCTGGAAGCGCTCGGTCATGCGCTTATTGTCCACGTCGTTGGCCGTGTCTTCCGGCACCCAGAACGCCGGGGCCACGCTGTAGTAATGGGTCTTCCCGTCGATCTCCCGCCAGAACAGCCTGGCCCTGGAGTTCATATCGAGCTTGCGCGCCAAGTCAAAGCCGGCGATCCACTCCTGGCCCTCGAACTGCTCAAGCGTGAGCGTCTTGTCCTCGCACGCCTTCCATCTCTCCATGTTGAAGAAGCCAGACTTCGCGCTCACCCAAAGGTTGAGGTGCTTGGTCTTGAAGGTGTTGGTGAACCTGGCGGAGCGAATCGCCCGAGCCAGCTGACTCTCCAGATACTCTTGGAATACCGACACCCCCATACAGGGGTTAGCCTTGGCCAGGTTCTTCGGGTCGGTCCAGTCGTCACCTTCGTCTAGCGTCCAGATGTAGCCGAACAGTTCGTCGTCGGGCACCGTGCCGTTGAGCATTTCGATGACCTGGCGCCGCTTGTCGTAGCACGGCCCCTCGATATTCGCTCCGGCAGTGGTGATGATGAACATCAGCGGCTGTCGGCGTGCACCCATGCCAGTGAGCATCGTGTCGTACTGGGCCGCGCTGTCGTGCTCGTGGTATTCGTCGATGATCGCGCAGGACGGCGACGCACCATCACCGGGGTTGCCAATCAGCGGCTCGAAGCGGCTGCCGTTGGACGGGATGTTCAGGTTCGAGGCGTTGACCTCAATGCCTGCCGCCTCGATCAGCATTGGCGAGCGATTGACCATCAGGCGCGCCGGGCGGAACACTTCCCACGCCTGCTTCTCTGTTGTAGCGCCCGAGTAGACCTCGGCGCCGAACTCGTTGTCGGCAGTGAACATGCTGATGCCCACGCCAGCGGCGATCACCGACTTGCCGTTCTTACGTGGCACCTCCCAGTAGCTTTCGCGGAAGCGCCGATATCCGCCCTTCTTCCGGACCCACCCGAAGGTGCAGGCCAGACCGAACAGCTGCCAAGGCTCCAGGGTGATCAGCTGCCGCTTGAACGCCCACTCACCTTTCGTGTGTGGCAGCAGCTGCATCAACCGCAGCTTCTTCTCGGCCTTGGCCGGGTCGAACTTGTAGGGGTAGTTCTTGGAGCGACTGGCGGCTACGTCGTCAAAGTGACGCTCGATCGCCTGGTGGATGTAGCGACAGGCCGGGAACTTGCCTTTCAGGACGGACCTTGCCCACGCCATCGCCTTGTCGACGTTGGTGTACTTGGTCCTGGCCATTGGTCACTCGAGCAATCCTGCGAATGGGTTCGTTGTCTTCTGCTTGTTGCCGCCGATGATGCGCGTGCGGCTCGCGGGATCGAGCCCCAGCATCGAACCGAAGGTGACCATCTGGCGCATCGCCTCGTTCGCCGCTGTAAGCGCCGGGTTTTTCACCGGGCCGCCGGTGGCTCCCGCAACCACGATGCCGTGGGCGCGCACCGACTCTTGAGCCAGTCGCCAGTTACCGTAGGCCGTGCAGAAAGCCTCGACGTTGTGCATGTCAGTGAGCGCGAGCACCTTGGCGCGGAGCAGTTCCGGCACCAGCATTTGCCAAACCCGAGTGGCGTGTTCGCACAACCAATCCGGCGGATCAACGTTGGTCACCAGAGCGAAGTCCGGCTCGTCCGTGTTCAGCTTGCGCTTGCCGGGATTCCCGGCCAGCACCTTCTGGGCCGTGGGTTTTGGGCGACGGCCGGAGCGCCCGGCAACCCCTGGCATCGGCGCCTCCACTAAACTTTATATTTCGCGGGTGTAAAAAAAAGACTGAGGGCGCGGTCTAGAAACGAAAAGGCCTGAACTTTCGACCCTCCCCCTCCCCAATCGCGAGAATCAATCTCATCAACGGCGAATCTGATCGATTTTTGATCATTTCTGGCGGGCGTTGCCGAACCCACCGTCCTCACCTGCCGTCTTGGCCGAGTGGCACCGGGCACACAAGGCCTGCCAGTTCGACCGATCCCAGAAGACGGTCATGTCGCCCTTATGTGGCACGATGTGGTCAACATCGGTGGCCGCGACTACAAGGCCTCGAGCCTGACAACGAATACACAGCGGATGCTTGGCCAGATATCCAGCGCGGGCCTGCTGCCACTTGTACCCGTATCCCCGCGATGTGGAGCTCTCGCGCGGCTTCTCTCGAACGTGGCTCTTCACCTGGTCAGCGTGAGCATCGCAGTAGCCGTTGGCGTTCCTGTGCAGCGCCCTGCACCCCTGGGCTCGACACGGACGCTGCGGCCTCAACGGCATGGCGAGCCGTCCAGGTAGGTCGATGGCTGCGCGTCTGGGTCTTCGCCGTCACCGTCGGCCAGCGCCTCGATCAGTGCCAGGTTCTGGCTTGCGATCGTCTCCAGCAGAGCGGTCTGCTTCTGTTCCTGCTCCAGAATCTTCTGGAGCAAAGAGATTGCTTGCTCGCTCACGGGCTACCCTCATCCATTTGTTGATCCATTCGCGCCGAGCGGCGCATCCACTGCAGGCCATCACTCACCATCCAGTCGGACGTGAGTGCCATCACAGTTGAACTCGACGATAAGCCGCGCTACTTCGTTGGGGTTCTGCACCAGGCGAACTTGGGCTTGCCCTGCCAGCACCTCGCCGCTGAAGGCATCGTGAAGGCAGTAGTGCAACCCGTTGCGCTTGACAATGAGAGGACGCGAGGTCAGCAGGTAGTTGAGACGGGATTGCTCGGAGCTCTTCATGGCTCACTCCTCTCGGCACATGCCGACTTGGCGGGCGATATCGGCGGCACGCTCGCGAACCTCCAGCACCTGGCCGTCGAACGTATGGGCGATGGCGCAGACGCCGTGCCACTGCGAGCTGGTGCCAGCCTCCTGCACGCGAGCGATGGCGCTCGGGGCCACGTAGAGCTGGCGGCGGTTGATGTCAGTGAGCGTGATCATGGCTTGTTCTCGGTTGGTTGGTTCAGCGCTCGGCGCCCGGCGCGCGCAAGCACCTGGTCCTGGCATCGGTGGATGGAGGTGCAGAACTCGCCGCGGTCCATCGGATGCTCCACCGGCAATTCGAGGTATGCGTTCCAGGCATCACCCAGCATCCGGGCAATCCTCGCTTCGGCATCAGTCAGTTCGGCCTTCATGGTTATCCCTGCGCTTTGCGAGACAAGAACAGGTCGGAGTAGCCACGAAGCTTCTCCACTCCCATGAAGCCGACAGCACCACCAGCGAAGGTGGCCATGCCCTGCGGCAAGCCCATCCATTCCAGCAACGGCACGAGGGCCAGCGTGATTAGGCCGCACAGCGCGCCCTCCAAGATCATCTGCCGCCGCGTGCCACCGCCGTACACCACTCGAAGAGCAGCGATCGCGACCGACAGGCCAGCGGCATACAGCTGGGGCTGGTGGGCCAGTACCCAAGCGAGCACAGCGGCCCACAGGCCAGGATCTTTCTCAGGCATGTTTGGCATCTCTATCCCTCCCTTTGCGGGGAGCAGAAACGAAAAAGCCCCGGCAGATGCCGAGGCTTATGGTGGATGTCGGTGATGCCGAGTTTGCTCTCGCGCACCTACCGCAAAGTAACACGAAAGATACGGGTGAGGACCGGGGATGTCAAGCGGCCTCACGTCGAACATCCAACGCACCATCAACCCAAGCCACGCCAGCCTTCCACAACTGCCGCGTTTTCTCCTCGCCGAAGCCAAGCTTCTTGCCCACATCACGCAAGGAAGTGTCCCGCGAGGTGTAGTACTTCATGATCACGGCGCCGCACTCGGCGTAGCGCTGCAACAACCGACCGACCAGGCGATCAACAAACAGCGCCTCGTCGTCGGTGATGATTGGGTCCAGGACCGTGTTCTCACGCGATGCGCAGCACGACACACCCGACCCCAGCACAACCCACCTACCCCAATGCTCGAGCAGTTCCTCGGCACTTCTTTCCAAATGGCTCATGTCCTTCCCCTCAATCCCCGGTGCAGTTGGTTCCGCCGGCGCCGCGGCGGTTGTTCGTTTCGTACTGCGCAGATGGGCCTTCAGTGCGCGGTGGCCGCTGGCGATCAACCTGCTGTTCCAGCTCGCGCACACGCAGCCCCAACTGCGTCACAAGTTCTTCCAGCGGCAGCGGCTCGCCGGTGACCGCCGACAACCACCCTGATGCGTTGCAGCGACCGCAGGGCAGGTCATAGAAAACGCCCTTCACCACTGCCCTCCCCTGGCACTCCGGGCACCTGGTCAGGATGACCCGCTCCTTGCGCAGCGCTGGGCCGTGGACTTTCTTCATTCGGCACCCACCAGCCAGTCGGCAGCCTTGTCGATGTCGTAAGGGAACGTGCGGCTGTCCACCTCGAAGCTAGCGCCGCCGAGCATGGTCACGCGGAGGCGCCGGTGATCGTCGTAGTTCTGGATGCAGACCATGAACACTTTCGAGCGGTCAAAGGCCGGCGCGTCAGGCTTCAGCGCTGTCACCGCCCACGAGAAAGCGAGGGCGCCGTGCTGAGAAATATTCATTTCGAATCCTCGCTAGTAACAAATTCGGGATGGGTGCTAGAGGCCTTGCCCTCTGCCGCCTGCGCCTGAATCTGTGGGATTTCGGATAAGGCCTCTGTAAGGCCGTGAATGGCACCAAAGCCGATGCCGTCTAACCAGGCGTGCCACTTCTCCAGGGCTGCCCTTCGCTGCTGCATCGCTTGGGTGTGGATGTAGGTGCTGGCGATCTTGCCAAGCGAGTGGTTCAGCAGCATCTCGCCGATGTGCCCGTCGATACCGAGGTCGGTCCAGGTGCTTCGAGAGACTTTCCGCAGGTCGTGGCTGGTCCACTCGCCCCGGCCCAATTCGGTGAACACGGCACTGGCTTGGCTCTCGCTCAGGCACCCGCCGCGACGGCTTGGGAACAGGTACACGCCGTCGTACCCTTCGGCCTGCTGGATTGCCCGGTACCGGGTCAGAAGCGCGCAGATCTGGTTGGTCAGCGGCAGCCGGTGCTCAGTACGGGTCTTGGCATTTGCTGCCGGGATGAACCACTCGCCAGCCGTGACCGATACCTCGCTCCACCGGGCCTTTCTGGTCTCCCCGATGCGGGTGCCGTGGGTGAGCATCATCAGTGCCAGCATGGCCTTGGCGGGAGTCGCGTCGAAGGTCTGCCCCAGCTGCTGCATCACATCAACCAGGTGCACCGCACGCAGGCGGGCCGACTTCGGCAGGATCTTGGCCTTGGTGAAGTCGCTGAAGCGCATCCCGGCCATGGGGTCAGACTCGATCAGTCCCAGGCGTTTGGCTTGCTTGAACGCGGTCAGCAGCAGCGCGAACATCTGGCGCAGGTAGGACAACGACACTTCGGCTTGGGAAGGCCACATCAGCTGCTTGTCCAACGTGTCGGCAGTCACGTCGGTCAGCACCATGTCATCCAGGCGCGGCTTCAGGTGCTGAGCAATGGCCGAACGGGCGCCGGCCTTGCGCTTCACCGACAGCGAGCGGTCACGCCCCATTCGGTCGCCGTACCAGTCCAGCAGCTGACCCACGGTGGCCATACCGGAAACCACGGGCGCAGTGGCCGGGTCGCGCAACAGGCGCTGACGAAGCGCGGGCAGCTCAGCCAGCACCGCCGCGACGCTCAGCTCCGGCCAGCGGGCGACCGGCACCCACTTCTTGCCGCGCACCAGGTGCCAGGTGCCCCGCTCGCGGTTGCTCCAGAAGCGCAGGTACAACCCAGGGTGACGGAGGTCACGCAGATCGCGCACGGACAGGTCGGCGGCCTGACGGCGCACCTCAGCCTCGCTGAACTTCACTTCGCGGGTGGCGCTCATGCGGCCACCGTCGCGGGCTGGAGCAGGTAGGCGCGGATCGCCTCGACGGCATCGATACTGCCCCGGCAGACGATCGCCAAGTATCCTTGGGCGGTCAGCTCCTGGATGTACGCATCCTGGCTGGGCGAAACCTCAGCATCGAAGGGAGGCTTGGCCTTAAATTCGATGTACAGGCCGAAATAGCCGCCACGAGCCATTGGTAGCACCAGATCGGGAACACCAGCCTTCACGCCCTGCCCCTTCAGCTTTGCGGCGACCAACTTGTGCCGGTGCCCACCGTTCGGGACGTGGTAGATCAGCTTGTAGGCCTTCGGGTAGCGCAGTTGCAGTTCCTGCATGAGCGCGGCCTGCTCCTGCCCTTCCCTGTCGACGGGCTTTGCGCGGGCCGGTTTGGCCTTGAACGGGCGAAGGACAGAGCCACTCATGCGACCACCACGAACTCGGCCAGTAAAATCGACTGGGTGCGCATCACGCCCTCGGCGTGGTACTGACGGGCGATCTCGCGATCAATGGCCCGGCTTCGGCCATCGCAGGCATCGTGGCAGGCGCTGCAAGCCCATGCCCCCTGCAGGTCGTGCGGCTTCTTGCCCACGCCGCAGGTGCCGGCCAGGCGGTAGTGAGCAAGGACGGTGGTCTCTGGATTGCCGTTGCACACGCCCGGAATGCGCACTTGGCACTCCCTGCCGCGAGCAGCCCTGGTCAACTTGGTTTGTCGCATGGTCAGAGCTCCTCCTTGCCACGGTGAGACTCCCACTCGAAGGGCACCACTACCCCGCCGCCCTCGCGCAGACGGTCGTAACACCGCTCACCCATGGCGTGGCGCAGTTGGGCTGGCTCGAGGTTGGAAATCACCACCGTGGGGCGCATCTGCTCGTAGCGCCCGTTGATGATCGAAAACAGGGTTGTCAGCTCGAACTCGCTCGGCTGCTCCTTGCTCACGCCGACTTCGTCCAGAACCAGCAGCGATGGCTCGACCAGGCTGGACAGGATGTCGGCCTCGGACTGCTCGCTGTGGCGATCGTAGGTCGCCCGGATGGATTGCAGGACGGCCCCAACCGTCCGGTAGACGGCAGTAGCCGAGGTGTTGCGCATGAGCTCGTTGGCCATTCCAGCGCCCAGGTGGGTCTTGCCAGTACCGACCTTGCCCAGCAGCATCAGGCACCGCCCGGTACGTTCAATCTCCTCGAACGCGGCCACGTAGCGGGCGCAGTAGGCAAGCGCCTTGCGCTGCCCTTCGTGCTCGACGCGGTAGTTGCCCAGGGTGCGATCGGCGAAGCGCTTCGGGATCAGCGCCGAACCCAGCTTGCGGGTCATGGCCTCGCGCTTCAGGCGGGTTTCCTCGGCCTGCTGCTTCGCCTCTCGCTCAGCAATGGCGGCCTTCTCGCACTCAGGGCATCGGCCAACGATTTCGCGGCCCATAAGCATGGTCACGCGCTGTTCGAAGTCGCCGTGGTGCTCGCAGTGAGCAGGCTGGACGCGGAAGCCGGCAGCGTTTCGCACCTCGGACATGGTGATCACCGATTCAGATCGCATAGGTACCGTCCTCGCGCTCGGTCAGGCCGCCGGTGTAGTCGCGGTCACTGAAGCCGTGGTGGCGGCTGTTGGGGTTAGCAGGCAGCTGGGCGGCGAGACGCTTGGTCACCCAGTCCACCTCGAATCCGCGCCATCCGTTCTCGACGGCGACCTCCAGGGCCTGGGCAGGCTGAATGCCGAATGCCTTGCACTGCTCCAGCTTGGCATTCAGGCCGGACCAGATCCGGGCAGTCACCGGGGCTTTTGCGGCCTTGCGGACAGTCAGGTAGTCAGCGATCAGTGACTCATCCAGGCCGTGCGGGTTGTCGGCCAGCATGGCGGCCTTCCCGAATGGCGCCTTGCGGTCAGCCTTGGCCGGAGTCGGCTGCTCATCGTTGGGGGGGCATGTATTTTCTTCCGAAGGAAGAAATACATAGGGGGTTAGATTCTTAGAATAAAGAAGGGAGTCGGCGGTTTTGGTCTGTTTCGGCTCTTCTCCGATTCGGACCACTTGAGCCGAATCGGCTGATTTGGTCTGTTTCGGCTCAGTGACGTAGACCCAGTCTTTCGGGTCATTCACGCCGATGTCACCCCGGGCACCACCCTCGCGGAACAACACACGGCGGCGCAACAGACTGGAGATCGCCTTGGATACGGAATCAGGGTGGGCGTTGATGGCCTTTGCGATGTCGGTCGCCGGGATGCGCTGGGCGCCCGCGCCGAAGTTGATGGTGGCCTTGGCCACGTACAGCACAATCTTCATCTCCCTTGCTGGGAGATCGATAGCCAACAGGCCATCCATGAGCTGGTTGTCCATCCGGGTGAACCCCCTGGACTTGTCAATTTGGACGATGTTTGTCATGCTCTGATCTCGTTTGAAGCTGTAGAGAAAGCCGCCCTGCCAGGCGGTTTTTTTTCGCCTGAAAATCCGTTACTGGATGGATTCGCAGGTGTTTTGGACATCTACTGGCTCAAGGGTGGGCCTGTCAGACTTAACGCATTCCTCCACGGATGGCTTCGCATCCGCCATGAGTTGGCCGCCCGAAAGGATCTGAAGTTGGTACTGGCGAGAGATCGGTACGACCTCACCCCACATCGTCACTGCGCTGGGCTGAATCCCCAGCGCGTCGGCAAGCTTCTTCTTGCTGCCGAAATGGTTTGCGGCGTCACGCGTTTTCATTGCGCTTCCTCGATGGTGCGTCCGTGAATTTCAGCATGCTGAAGGATCATAGTCAACGACGCCGTTCAGCGAACTGCATACTTAAATTCAGTTAACTTAAACTCAGCGAATGGAAAGACACGAGCGAATAGCCAAGGCCATTGCGGTCAGCGGCAAGAAGAAAGGCGAAATTGCGGCTGCATGCGGCGTTGCAAACTCTGCCGTCACCCAATGGATTTCAGGCGAAAGCAAGAGCCTCCGCCCTGAGAACCTTTACGCCCTGGCTAAAGCAACTGGCTTCCGTGCTGAGTGGCTTGCCATCGGCGAGGGGCCAGAGGTCGAAGAAAGTAACATCGAGACCATCCCGCAGCCCAAGATGTCGTTCCGCTACCCGGTGATCAGCTGGGTCGCGGCGGGGGCCTGGTCCGAAGCCGTTGAGCCCTTCCCGCCAGGTTTCTCGGATCGCTATGAGGTGTCCGACTACGACTCAAAAGGGGTTGCTTTCTGGCTGGAGGTCAAAGGTGACTCCATGACTGCTCCTGTAGGCACCAGCATCACCGAAGGCATGATGATCCTCGTGGACACGGAAGCGGATGTCATATCAGGGAAGCTGGTGGTCGCCAAGCTTGCCGACAGCAATGAAGCCACGTTCAAAAAACTAGTAGAGGACGGAGGGCGGCGATTCCTGAAGCCACTCAACCCGGCATACCCGGTCGAGATGTGCGCGGATGGTTGTCGGATCGTCGGGGTCGTCGTTCGAGCAATGATGAAGCTTTGACCATTCCAGCTACCGAAGCCCGGCCATGAGCCGGGTTTTTTTCGTCTGGAACAGAACTGATATGCGCATTTTCTTTACAGGTTCCGGCGAATGGAACGGCTAGGGCCTTGCAAAAATCCTACGACAAAGGATAACTGTACGCATATACAGTACAAGGAGTTTATGCATGCTTCCTCTCGCTTTCACCCAATCGCCGTCTCGCTCGTACGAACGGCTTGGATATCGAATCCAACAGGCAGTTGCGTCACCTCATGTTCAGAAGCGACAGATGATTGAGCTCACCCCCTCACCAGACGATTGCATGGCGGATTGGGCCAGGATCCTCAATGATCTGGAGGAGACTACAGGCATTCGTGTCGATCGACTGGACTCCGGGGTGATCCGCATAGCTTGGCGAGATTTCAGCGAGATCTGAGCCAATCAGCCCACCCCGAGGTGGGCTTTTTTTCGCCTGCAAATTTCAGTTTGCTGAAAATATTTATTCAGCATGCTTGACCTACCGATTTCAGATTGCTTAAATTTGCTCATCGCCGCGCTGAACCGGCGGGCAGCTACGGCAGCCACCGCTCTTTACACAACTCGACACCCGTCACCCTCAGCGGCACATGAGGGCAGCAGCTGCCTCATGCAGTGAGCTGGGTTCAGGTAACCAAGTGGCGCGCATGCCAATGCGGGGAAGCGCGTAGCCCAGAGAGCGATGGGCGCCTGGATCACTTCGATTTCACTGGCTGGCCTTCTAACGAGGGCCAGACGGGAAATCAGAGCTGAACGGCTCGAACAACCTCTGCAATTAAGGGATATGCCTTGAGGCACCCAAGCAGAGAGGCGAGCGCCGAGAGGATGAAGAAGGCGATGCCAGACTTGGTGACCCGACGAGGCCTTCCGCTGATGATCACTGACCCAAGCTGGTAAGGGTGAGGTGCAATCCCTGAAATAAACGGCCGGCTGGCCATCTCACCAATACCCCAAAGCAGGCCGGCCAGGGAGAAGAGCCCGACGACCCCGTTGTCGACCTTCAAATCCACGGTCATTGAAAGTACGAGCGCCACAAAAGAAAGAACCGCCATGATTTTGAACCATTCATCCGCGATGAATTTTGCAACCACGGAAACTGCCAAGGTTGCGCCCTCCTTTGCTGGCTGTGTTGTGTGAGAGCGCTCAGCCTAGCGCAAAGCCCGTCACCTGGGCAGTGGTGAGCTGGCCGCAGGCCATCAAACAACTCCGCCTTACCCAGGACCCATCATGGAAACGATCACCTGCGGCTCATGGATTGGCCAGCTCGGCAAGGCGCTGGCTCCCCGCGAGCTTGAAGCATTGCTGTGGGTGGCCCAAGGCCTCACCACCAAAGAAATCGCCCGCCAGATGGCGGTAAGCCCCGGCACCGTGGCCAACCGCATCGAGAACGCGCTTTTCAAGCTTGAGGCCGGGCGCCGCATCGAGGCGGTCACCAAGGCCATGCGCCGCAACATCATCAGCCCGATGTGCTTCCTGCTCGCCGCTCTGGTCGCCACTCACGCCGCAATCGGCGACAGCGACCCGGTGCGCCGCGATCGCCGAGTACCCGAACGCCGAATCGCCCAGGTTCGCGTTCTCCGCAAAGCAGAGTCATTCGACTACCACGCTTGATTCCCACGAGGAACATCCCATGCACCAATCCATGCAACAGCGCGTGGACGGCCTGGCCGCCCTGCGTGCACGCTCGCTCATGGCTACTGCCGAGTTCTACGGGCTGGTTGGCCTACCCCCTCCTACCGCTCGCCCTCTGTACCAGGCGGTCGCCAAGGGCAAGGCCTGGCACATCATTGAGATCGGCACCGGCAAGACCAAAGGCTTCTGCTTCAGTCACCAGGCGGCCATGCGATTTGTTGATGCGATGGAGGCCGGTGCCGCCACCAAAGGCGTGCGGCAATGAGCAAGCGCAAACCCCACAACATGCGGGCGCGCGTGGAGCGGACTTGTCGGGCCCTGGTATCGGCCAACCATGCGGCCGTGGTCAATATCGACCCCAGCGGCCAGCAGGTGCTGGTCAACTGGAAGAACCTCAAGCAGATCCGCGTGCGACAGGTCGTCGACGCGGTTTGCGATATCCCGCACCGGTGGACCATCTACCTCAGCGTCTTGTGTCGGACGGAGTTCGGCGAGCGTTACCACAAATCGGTTGAGGTCTCGCCCCAAGGCAACTACCGAGCCGATCACCTCACCGATGTGATCGAAGCCACCTACACCGAGTTGCGCGCCACCGCAAATCCAAAGCACCTGGTGGCGTCCGGCTGGATCGCCATCCCTACCGACACAACGCTTGATGAAGCTCTGGCGGCAGACATCTTCCAATCGGCTGGAGCGTGGATTCAAAGAGCCCCTTAGCCAATTTTAGATAAAGTTATTCTTAGAAACCTTGTACCAGTGGGATACTCCTTCATAACGGGCATCCATACAAAAAGTTTGCCTTCCTCTTTTCCCGCTCCGCCGAGTGTACTCAACAATTACATCTATCCGCTGCCCCATACCCAGGCTAACCCGAAATTTTTGGTGTGCTCCTCGAGACAGGGGTTGCAATGCAATCTGTTCTCTACCAAGCACTCCATCCAGCACTACTGATACATCCTCACAATACTCACCAGAATTTAATATCTGGAATACATTATAGCTGCAACCTTCTACCTCTTCTACCGCAACCCTTTCAATCAGTAGCAACGGTTCAAGGGAACGTTCATAGTTTTCAAGCTCCGCATTGTGGGCTTCGACAATGTGTACCTGTTGCTGTACTGAGTTCCGCAATTCCTCAGTCTGAAGAGCAAGAGCTTTAGCACTGAGACTTTGCTGGTAAACTGAAGATCTCAGCTCTTCTGCCTGCAGCTGCAAGGCACGAGAGCTTAGACTCAGTTCTCTACCTTGCTGTATAAACCCCAGCACAAGCCATAGGAAGGCTAGTGGGCTGAACGCGCCAGCTAGAAAGTCACCAACTTCGTTAATTGGTTTTTCTTGCAGGTTTAACAGCCCATCACCGAAAAAATAGAGTATAGCTATTATATAAATGGCCGTTACTGGCCACCCAATCCACATTAGCATGCGCAACTATCTCCCTTGTTTGGCCATCTGCCAGTCCCCGTAATACTCCATCCCACCTCAAATTGCCACCATGCCGCCACCAGCACGGAGGGCGGCGCATGCTTGGAGAAAGCCATGATCGAAGCCACCGACAAGCAGCTCGGCCTGCTCTGGCACACCCTGGGCCTGTGCGCTGAGCGCTCGGACCGCCGCAGCATCACCCGCAACCACTTCCTCACCAGCCCAGGCTACGACGACTCGAACAACCTGGACGTGCTGGTGGCTGCCGGCCTTATGACTCGCGGCAAGGCTCCGGCCTTCTGCTCCGCAGACGAGGTGGTGTATCGCGCAACGGACGAGGGCAAGCAGTTCGCCCTGAACAAGCTGCCACCGCCCCCTCCACCTGCCAAGCGCACCAGGTTCGACGAGTACCTAGACGAGTGCGAGTGCTACGACGGCTTCGCTCACTTCCTCGGCATCAACATGCCGCAGTACCAGCAGCGCGGCGATTGGGGTGCACGGGAGTACAGGATGGTGCGCTACCCCCGAGGGAGCGCGTACCGGCAGTACCGCCGGCACTACGACTTCGCACGGTGGTCACCCTACGAAACGCTCGAGGTCGTGGGTGAATGGGCTCCGACCCTGAAGGAAGCCAAGGCGAGCTACAAGGCGGCACTCAAGGAATTCCGCGCCAAACCCAAGATGCCGGCCAACGACCTCGATCGCCTCTACTCCGCCTGACCCTCCGGCGCTTCCCTAAGCGCCGGAGGGTTATCGTCAGACTTCACGGCGGTTGGGGAACCCATCACAGATTAGCCGCTGCCCAACTTCGGTTGCGCACTGTGGGTGCAGGTAGATAGCTGCTATGTAGCCTTTTGCATTGTGCCCATGGTATTCGACGCCAGCGCCCGAGATGGGCTTTCCGCACTCAAAACAGCTGTCGCTGCTTCCGACAGGCTCCACAAAAAGTTCTGCATCAGGGAAGTTCCGATGATAGGTCACGGCTTTCTCCAAGCTGGATATGGCCTTTCACTATCAACCACTTCTCAAAAACACGCCACCCCGGCGCTGCCCGCCAGCGCCTTCCCCTCTCAAACGATAACGAATAACGCCAACCAGGCGAGGACCGCCCATGTCTGCGTTTCAGAAAAAGAACCACCTCGACTTCAAAATCCAGTACGGCCTTGGCTTCGATCCTCAAGACGACGAGATCGTGGTCGACTTCTTCTGTGGTGGCGGTGGTGCCGGTACCGGGCTGGAGATGGGCCTGGGCCGGCCGGTGACCGTGGCCAAGAACCACAGCCCGGCGGCCATCAGCATGCACACCGCCAACCACCCAGCAGCGCGCCACTTCACCACGGACGTATTCGAGGGCGATCCCGACGAAGAATGCCAGGGCCGGGCCGTGGGCTGGTTCCACATGAGCCCGGACTGCACCCACCACAGCCAGGCCGCCGGCGGTCAGCCGCGCAAACGCGAGATTCGCAACCTGTCGTGGATCGGCCTCAAGTGGGCCGGAAAGAAGAAGCCCCGGGTGATCAGCCTGGAGAACGTGAAGCAGATCCTGCAGTGGGGGCCGCTGATAGCCAAGCGCGATAAGGCTACCGGCAGGGTGATGAAGCTTGACGGCACCGTGGCAGCTATTGGTGAGCGCGTACCGGTGCAGCAGCAGTTCCTGGTGCCAGACCCGAAACGCCGCGGCATCACCTGGCGCCGTTTCGTGCATCTGCTCGAAGGCATGGGCTACCAAGTGGAGTGGCGCATCATCAAGGCCTGCGACTTCGGCGCGCCGACCAGCCGCGAGCGCCTGTTCATGATCGCTCGCTGCGACGGTCAGCCCATCGTTTGGCCAGAACCGACCCACGCCAAGAACCCAGCCAAGGGCCAGCAGAAGTGGCGCACCGCCGCCGACTGTATCGATTGGAGCGTACCGAGCAAGAGCATCTTCGGGCGCAAGAAAGACCTGGCGGCCGCAACGTTGCGCCGGGTGGCCAAGGGCATGAAGAAATTCGTACTGGACAACCCGCAACCCTTCATCGTACCGATCGCCAACTGGTCGGGCGAATTGGCCCAGTCGGCGCAGGAGCCGCTGCGCACAGTCACAAGCTGGCCCCGCGGTGGATCGTTCGCTATGGCAAGCCCCATCATTGCGCCAGCCACCCATCAGGGCAGCGATCGTATCAACGACGCACTGGATCCGTTGCCAACCATCACTTGTGCAAACCGCGGGGAGCTGACCTTGATCAGCCCTACCCTGGTGCAGAGCGGATACGGCGAGCGCGAAGGCCAACAGCCACGGGTACCTGGCCTGGATCAGCCGCTGGGAACCATAGTCGCTGGCGGAGTGAAGCACGCTTTGGCGGCTGCGCACTTGGTCAAGTTCCGTTTCAACAGCGAAGGCGCGCCCATCACCGATCCGGTACCGACCATCACCAGCGGCGGAAACTACAAGCGTCCAGCCGGTGCAGCCCACGCCATGGGCGTATGCACCGCCCTCATTGAGCAGGCCAACGGAGGATTCAACGAGACGCCGGCTCGCAGCATGGATGACCCCATGAGCACGGTCACAAACACGGGCAGCCAGCAGCGCCTGGTGACAGCGCACCTGGCAACCCTGCGCAACGGCAGCATCGGGCAACAGGCAGAAGACCCACTGCGCACGGTAACGACCGGTGATCACCATGCGCTGGTGGGGGCGAATCTTCTTCACCTTCGCGGCAACTGCGATGCACGTGCTATTGACGAGCCGCTGCATACCATCAGCGCTGGCGGCACCCACCACGGCCTGGTCGAGTACAAGCTGTCGCCCGAGCACGAGGCCGGCGCCCTGCGCGTTGCAGCCTTCCTGATCAGCTACTACGGCACAGAGAACACCAGCGCAGCAGACTCGCCAGCCCCGACAATCACCACCAAGGATCGCCTGGGGCTCGTCACTGTGTTCGTGAAGGGCACCCCATACGTGATCGTCGATATCTGCCTGCGCATGCTGAAACCGCACGAGCTCTACCGCGCTCAGGGCTTCCCGGCCAGCTACATCATCGACAAGGGGGCCGATGGTAAGCCGTTTACAAAGACCCAGCAGGTGCACATGTGCGGCAACAGCGTCAGCCCGCCGCCGATGGCCGCCCTGGCCAAAGCAAACGATCCGTGGAAGATTGCCGAAAAACAGACCATTGCCGCTTAAATCTGCGGCCCTTAAACCAGAAAACCCCCTCCATTGCTGGAGGGGGCTTTGCGGAGAGGACGGGATTCGAACCCGTGGGCCAGTTTCCTGACCGCCGACTTATCAGGTCGGTGCAATAGACCGCTCTGCCACCTCTGGAAAGCTGTTGCTTTCCACAGAAGGCTGAGCGAGAGCAAATCTAACAGCCCTCTATAAAAGTATCAATAGGCCACTACTGCCGAGGTATCCCATGCCCACAGAAAACCGATCCGAGCCACGCATCGTCGCGCTGCTCTGGCACCTGGCCGCCATGATTCTGGCCAAGCCCGCAATTGCCACCTGGATCATCGAGCGCGCCCAGCGCACGCCGTACCAGCACATCACCTCCGCCGACGGCCAGGACGTGTACATGGGCCGCTGGTGGTTGTTCAACCCGTACTGTCGAAAGACCCATAAACCAGCGCTGTGGTGGTTCCCATGGTCCATCCGGGTTCACCACATAATGCGACCGGATGAAGATCGTGATCTGCACGACCACCCATGGGATGCGAGAACGATCATCTTGCGTGGCTGGTACAACGAGCAGCGGCCTGCGAGCGATGAATGGAAAGAGTCGGTCATGTCATGCCTGGTACCAAATCCGGACCCGAAGTTAGTTGAATGGATCACACGAGGCGCCTGCGAGTGGATCAAACGAGATCAGGGTGACACCGCGCAGCTTCGGCACGGCGAGTATCACCGAATCGACCAGGTATCACCCGGCGGCGTGTACACCCTCTTCATCACCAGCAAATGGCGTGGCGACTGGGGATTCCTGGTCAATGGCGTGAAGGTGCCGTGGCGCACCTACACCGGCACCGATGACTGAAGCGCCGCAAGAGCACATTTGTATTCCACCCAGATGTAACCCCTCTCCACTCTATTCACTGCCGCGAGCAAGCGGCCAAGGATCTGCCGTGAGCAAAACAATCATCCTGACCGGCATGGCGGTCGTGAACTTCCGCAAGGTCATGAAAGACGTGCCTGACGATGAGGTGCAGGACCTGGTGAGCATGAACGACACCCGGGAAGACCAGATCACCGAAGACGACCTACTCGGCATCGAGTGGATTCATGACGACGTGACGATTGAGGTGAAGGAATGACCCGCCTCGCCCTCTGCCTCCTGCTGCTGGCCACCGGCGCCAGCGCAACCGATAACGTCATCGACGTGCAGCACGACAGCCAGCGCGGCGTCACCTGCTACATCCTCAACCACGTCGGCATCAGCTGCATCCCCGACAGACAGCTGCAGGCCGGCAACGAGCGCCAGCTCTCCCCGCACGAAACCCAACCCGAACCTACACCCGCACTGGCGCCTGGGCGCTGGATTGATGAGAGGTACCAGCTGTGAGCGAAAAATTCGAGCGCGAAGAGCGCTACATCGTCTTCAAGGTGAATGACCTGAGCGAGCACAAGCTCGGTTGGGTTCGCGACGTTATCAGGCTGAACGACATTCCCACCGCAGACGCTGTGGTTGTTGAGGCCGACTGGCCAGAGTATGAATCGACCTGGGCAGCCATCGAGCGTCGTGTGACTGGTGTGCAGTGGAATGGTGAAGGTCTACCGCCAGTCGGCCAGAAGATAGAGATGAAGCACAAGCGCTCCACGGAAGAATGGGCCCGGCCTGCATTCCATGAGGTGACCATCACCGCCATGGGCACGCAACTGTTCCTCGTCACGTACAGCGATGGCGGCGACGAGAACTGCGGCCACCTCAGCGAATACGACTTTCGCCCACTCAGCTCTCCAGAGCAGAGAGCCGCCGAAGAGCGTCAGCGGGCTGCGCGACAAATGTGCCTGGATGCCGGGCATGAATCGCCAACGCCCGGGCAGATCAGTATGGGTATCAAGCTCTACGACGCCGGCTACCGCAAGCAGGTGGCGCCATGATCGCCCTCGCCTACATGGCCTACCTGATCTATCGGGGGCCGCGATGAGCGCAGTAGCCAAGGTGCTCGATCCATGCAGCGCCAGTCGCATGATGTGGTTCGACAAGCAGGACCAACGCGCCCTGTTCGGCGACATTCGTGACGAGGAGCATCTGCTCTGCGATGGCAGGGTGCTGAAGGTTGAGCCAGACGTGCTGATGGATTTCCGGAAATTGCCCTTCGAGGCCTCGACCTTCCGCCTGGTCGTATTCGACCCACCGCACCTCACCCGCGCAGGCGTCGATAGCTGGATGAGGGCAAAGTACGGCGTTCTCACCAGCGACTGGCGCGAGGACATCCGCCAGGGATTCGCCGAGTGCTTCCGCGTGCTGGAGCCAGAGGGAATCCTGATCTTCAAGTGGAACGAAACTCAGGTGCTGGTGAGCGAGCTGCTTGCCCTGACAGATGAGAAGCCCCTGTTTGGCCACAAGTCCGGCAAGCGCGAAAAGACGCACTGGATCACCTTCATGAAGCGCCCAGCTTCAGCCTAACCCCTCCCCCAACAACTCAAGCCCGCCGACTGCGCGGGCGAGGATGTCCTATGTCCGCAACCAACCGATTCCACCAGGTCGCCAACGATGCGCTGGTGATGATCAGCGAGAACCTGCAGCCAGGCGCCAAATTGGCGCTGGTGATCTACACGGCAGGCAAGCCAGAGCTGGATATCGTCCTGAAGGACAGCGGCCTCGTAGTCGATGAGGCCGTGAACACGTTGCGCCGGCGCGGAGGCCTCAGCCTCGATGGCGACAACGCCTACAAGCGCGGGATCTGCGACGTCATCATCGGCGCCCTTGCCACGGGCAAACAGAACAACAACCCGCCGCCTGCCGATCACTGGGGCCTGGAGTTCTGGGATATCGGGCGCGCCGAGGGCGCACTGCAGGAAGAACTGGTGCAGGCGGTGCGCCTGCTGCGCAAGGAGCTGGATTCCTGCCAACGCATAATCCACTACGCCGGAGGCTTCACGCCTGCCTACGTCGACAATGCCCAAGCCGCTATCAAGGTGGCTGATGCGGTGCTCACAAAAATCCCCGCCTGACCACCAAACTGCCGCCACCGGCGGCGTGGAGACCATCCCATGGAAACCGAGATCCTTTCGGACGAAGAGCTGGCCGATCTGACCGGCTACAAAGCCAGGGGCTGGCAGCGCCGTTGGCTCAACGATCGCGGCTGGCACTTCGTAGAGAGCCGCGGCGGTCGCCCTCTGGTAGGCCGTCAGTACGCCCGCATGAAGCTGGGTGTGACTTTGGAGGTGATGCCACTGGCACCGCCCCCACCAGCGCAAGCACCGGCCTGGACGCCGGACTTTTCAAAGGTGAGGTGATATGCGCCCACGCAAGACTGAAAACCGCCACCTTCCTCCCCGGTTGTACGAACGCAAGCGCACGCGCAAGAGTGGCAAGGTCTGGGTCAGCTACTACTACCTTGACAAGTCAGGCAAGGAAATCGCCCTTGGAGCAGACCTGAACGTGGCCAGGTTGAAATGGGCCGAACTGGAAGCGAAGGACAAACCGCGCGATCTGTTGCTCATGAGGTCGATCTTCGACCGCTATGCGCGGGACATCATCCCCAAGAAGGCACCCCGCACCCAGAAAGACAACCTCGCCGAACTGCGTCAGCTGCGCCCGTTCTTCGAGGAAGCCCCCATTGATGCAATTACACCGGCGCTGGTTGCTCAGTACCGCGACGCCCGGTCAGCACCAGTTCGGGCAAACAGGGAGATCGCACTCCTTTCACACGTCTACAACCTGGCCCGAGAGTGGGGTCTAACGACAAAGGAAAACCCCTGCCAGGGTGTGCGGAAGAACAAGGAGACGCCGCGAGACTTCTACGCCAATGACGCGGTATGGAAGGCGGTTTACGCAAAAGCGGTTGAGGAGTTGAAGGTCGCCATGGATTTGGCGTACTTGACGGGCCAGCGTCCTGCGGACGTGCTGGTGATGAGGAAGGACGACATCGAGGACAAAGCCCTCGGCGTGAAGCAGAAGAAGACCCACAAGAAGCTGCGGATCCTGCTGGAGGTGGACGGACTGGCCAGCGGCCTTGGCGTCCTCATCGAGGAGATCCTGAAGCGCAATGCGGCGCACGGATCGCCTTACTTGATACTCACCGACACCGGTAAACGGGTTACTGCGGCGATGCTCAGACACCGTTGGGACGACGCTCGGGAGGAGGCAGTGAAGGAAGCGGCCGCCGCCGGGGACCAGGTACTGGCGAGCCGCATCAGTCAATTCCAATTCCGCGACATTCGACCCAAGGCGGCTTCGGAAATTGCCGACGTCGACCATGCCAGCCTGCTGCTCGGACACACGAAAGGAGACATTACCGAGCGAGTCTACCGACGCGTCGGGGCACTCGCAAAACCGACCAAATGAGCAAAGTTTTAGGACGCGTCCTAATACCATTGCACCGATACCCTTCCCAAGGGCATTCCCACGGGTGGATTTTCCACGGTCCCATAACGCAAAAAGCCCTGAATAATCAGGGCTTTGAATATGGCGGAAGCGTAGAGATTCGAACTCTAGGATAGTTGCCCATCGACGGTTTTCAAGACCGTTGCCTTAAACCACTCGGCCACGCTTCCAGCTTGTTTTGCGGCGGCAATCATACCGTAATGAAACACGCTGTCAAACTCTCTCTGTCGCCCGTTGCAGAGGCTCTGTTATGATCTTTGCATCTGAACGTTTCAAACCCACAGGAGTGTCGCCATGCGCGAACAGGATTACGCCGTACAACACGGCCAGCAGGTCGAGCAGCAGGAGGTCAGCAAGGTCCTGCGCAACACGTACAGCCTGCTGGCGCTCACGCTTGCCTTCAGCGGCGTGATGGCTTTCGTCGCTCAACAGATGCGAGTCGGTTACCCGAACATCTTCGTGGTGCTGATCGGCTTCTACGGGCTGTTCTTCCTCACCGCCAAGCTGCGTGATTC
This sequence comes from Pseudomonas sp. NBRC 111143, assembly GCF_001320965.1. Lineage (NCBI taxonomy): Bacteria > Pseudomonadati > Pseudomonadota > Gammaproteobacteria > Pseudomonadales > Pseudomonadaceae > Pseudomonas > Pseudomonas sp. NBRC 111143. Next base: position 47,325 of record NZ_BCBT01000011.1, read on the forward strand.
GGTCTGGGGCCTGGTTTCTACCTTCGCCCTCACCGGCTTCATGGGCTTCATCCTCGGCCCGATCCTCAACCGCTACCTCGGCATGGCCGGTGGCGCTGAAGTGGTCAGCTCGGCCTTCGCCATGACCGCACTGGTATTCGGTGGCCTGTCGGCCTACGTGCTGATCACCCGCCGCGACATGAGCTTCCTCAGCGGCTTCATCACCGCGGGCTTCTTCGTGTTGCTGGGCGCCGTGGTCGCGAGCTTCTTCTTCCAGATCAGCGGCCTGCAACTGGCGATCAGCGCTGGCTTCGTGCTGTTCTCGTCGGTCTGCATCCTGTTCCAGACCAGCGCCATCATCCACGGCGGCGAGCGCAACTACATCATGGCGACCATCAGCCTGTATGTATCGATCTACAACCTGTTCGTCAGCCTGCTGCAACTGTTCGGCATCATGGGTCGTGACGACTGATCGTCAGCGATTGGACGATTAAGGAAAGCCCGCTTCGGCGGGCTTTTTTGTGGACGGATGCTTTTGGGGTTGCACGCCCCTCCCCGCCATAAAGAAACAAAGAGCAGCCCAGCCAGGACGTACCTCTACCCCTTAGCCGCCGGGCCCCGTAGAATGCGCTCCTTTTTTTCTTCGGGGCGGTTTCCCATGAGTTCACTCGAACACGAGCCGGGCGCGACGGCGCCTGTCAACGAACTGGTCCTTGGCCTCGAGGACAAGCCGCGGCCATTGATCGGCCTGCTGGCGGCACTGCAGCACTTGTTGGCGATCATCGTGCCGATCGTCACGCCTGGCCTGCTGATCTGCCAGGCGCTGGGCGTTTCGCCGCGGGACACCAACCTGATCGTGTCGATGTCGTTGGTAATCTCGGGCATCGCCACCTTCGTCCAGTGCAAGCGCTTCGGGCCATTCGGCGCGGGATTGCTGATCGTCCAGGGCACCAGCTTCAACTTCGTCGGGCCGCTGATTGCCGGTGGTGCGCTGATGGTCAAGCAGGGCACGCCGGTCGAAGGCGTGATGGGGGCGATCTTCGGGGTAGTGATCGCCGGCTCGTTCGTAGAGATGGGCGTTTCGCGCATCCTGCCATTCATCAAGCGCCTGATCACCCCGCTGGTGACCGGCATCGTGGTGCTGATGATCGGCCTCACGCTGATCAAGGTTGGCCTGATCAGCATGGGTGGTGGCTTTACGGCCATGGGCAACGGCACCTTCGCCAATGGCGAGAACCTGCTGCTGTCGGGCGTGGTGCTGGCCATCATCGTGGTCCTCAACCGGATTCCGGTGGTGTGGATGCGCAGTTGCGCCATCGTCATCGCGCTGGCGGTGGGCTATGCGCTGGCAGGCTACCTGGGGCGCCTGGACTTCACTGGCATGCACGAGGCCGCGCTGTTCCAGGTGCCGGTCCCGCTGCACTTCGGCCTCGGCTTCTCCTGGGCGCTGTTCATTCCGATGCTGGTGATCTATCTGGTGACCTCGCTGGAAGCCATCGGCGATGTGACAGCCACCAGCAAAGTGTCGCGCCAGCCGGTCGAGGGGCCGGTGTGGATGCAACGGATCAAGGGCGGGGTGCTGGTCAATGGTGCCAACTCGCTGCTGGCGGGCCTGTTCAACACCTTCCCCAGCTCGATCTTTGCGCAGAACAATGGTGTGATCCAGCTGACGGGCATCGCCAGCCGTCATATCGGTGTCTGGATCGCGCTCATGCTGGTACTGCTGGGGCTTTTCCCGAGCGTAGCCGGGGTGATCCAGGCCGTGCCGGAGCCTGTACTGGGTGGCGCTGCGATGGTGATGTTCGGTGCGGTAGCGGCATCAGGGATCAATATCCTGGCCAGCACCCGCCTGGACCGTCGGGCGCTGCTGATCATCGCCGTGTCGCTGGCCCTGGGGCTGGGCGTGGCGCAGGTGCCGGAGTTCCTGGCGCACATGCCGGCGGCGCTGCGTAACGTACTGGAGTCGGGCGTTGCCACCGGCGGCATCTGCGCCCTGGTGCTGAACTGGTTCCTGCCAGAGAGCCAGGAACGCGCCTGACCACCGTTGCAGGCAGACAAAAGCCCGCGCCTACAGGTGCGGGCTTTTTGCTTTATCATGACGGCATTTCTTTGCACGAGCCTTCCATGAAATTCGCCATCGCGGTGTTTTCTCCGGCCCATGCGCCCTCCTCGCGCCGCGCGCTGCGCTTCGCCGAGGCGGCCCTGGCCGGCGGACACGAGATTACCCGACTGTTCTTCTATCAGGACGGGGTGCACAGCGCCTCGGCCAACGTCGTCGCGCCGCAGGATGAACAGGATGTGGCGGCGCAATGGCGCAGCTTCATCAGCGACCATCAGCTCGATGCCGTGGTCTGCATCGCCGCAGCATTGCGCCGGGGCGTGCTCGACGAGGCCGAAGCCAACCGTTACCAGCGCCCTGCCGTGAACCTGCCCAAACCCTGGGAACTGTCCGGCCTTGGGCAACTGCACGAAGCTGCGCAAACGGCAGACCGCCTGGTCTGCTTCGGAGGCGATTGAAATGGCCAGATCCTTGTTGATCATCAGCCGTCAGGCGCCTTGGAATGGGCCACCCGCCCGCGAAGCGCTGGATATCGCGCTTGCCGGTGGCGCCTTCGACCTGCCGCTGGGCATGCTGTTTCTCGACGACGGTGTCTTCCAGCTCGCCAGCAGCCAACAACCGGCGCTGCTGCAGCAGAAGAACCTTGCCGCCAACCTGCAGGCGCTCCCGATGTTCGGAGTCGAGGAACTGTTCGCCTGCGCGCGCAGCCTCCAGCAACGCGGGCTGGACGGCAGCACGCTGGAACTGTCGGTACAGGTTCTCGACGATGCAGCGCTGCGCGCACTGATCGCCCGTTTCGACCAGGTGGTGACCCTCTGATGACGACCCTGCATGTAATCAGCCATTCGCCCTTCGGCGACGACCGCCTGGCCAGTTGCCTGCGTTTGCTGGGCACCCAGGACGCGCTGCTGCTGTGCGGCGATGCAACCTACGCCCTCAAGCCTGGCAGCGAACCTTACCGGGTGTTGCAGGCTGCTGGCCTGGAGCAACGCCTGTTCGCCCTCGAAGAAGACCTACAGGCCCGCGCAATCCCCAGCGAGTTGGCAAAGGCCGTGGACTATCCCGCCTTCGTCGAGCTCTCGCTGCACTACGACAAGGTCAACACCTGGCTATGAGCAACCTGACTGTCGGCGATCGCTCGATCGCCCTGGACAAGGACGGCTTCCTGGTCGACTTGCAGGACTGGTCCCACGAGGTCGCCCAAGCCCTGGCCGCCCGTGAAGCGATCGCCTTGACCCCGGACCACTGGGAAGTCCTCGAACTGCTGCGTCAGTTCTACGACGAATATCAACTTTCGCCAGCGACTCGTCCGCTGATCAAGTACACCGCCCTGAAGCTGGGCCCGGACAAGGGCAACAGCCCGCACCTGAATCGTCTGTTCAACGGCACCCCCGCCAAACTGGCCGCCAAGCTGGCGGGCCTGCCCAAGCCGACCAACTGCATATGACCGAGCCGATGACCGACAGCCTAACCCCCCTGACCCTGGAAACCCCGGCCGAACACCCCTTCGCCGAATTCGTGCGCATTCTTGGCAAGGGCAAGCGAGGGGCACGGGGCTTGACCCGCGAGGAAGCGCGCGCGGCGATGACACTGCTGCTCGAAGGGAAAGTCGAAGACACCCAACTGGGCGCCTTCCTGATGCTGCTGCGGCACAAGGAGGAAAGTGCCGAGGAGCTGGCTGGTTTCACCGAAGCCCTGCGCAGCCACCTGCAAGCACCATCGATCGCCGTGGATATCGACTGGCCAAGCTATGCCGGCAAGAAGCGCCACCTGCCCTGGTACCTGCTGGCCGCCAAGTGCCTGGCTGGCAACGGCGTGCGTATTCTCATGCATGGCGGCGGCGCCCACACGGCCGGGCGCCTGTACACCGAACAGTTGCTCACCCTGTTGGACATCCCCCTGTGCCGCGACTGGCAAGCGGTGGCCAACAGCCTGGACCAGCAGCAACTGGCCTTCTTCCCGTTGCAGGACTGGGCGCCGCAGTTGCAGCGGATGATCGACCTGCGCAATACCTTGGGCCTGCGCTCGCCGATCCACTCCCTGGCCCGCGTGCTCAACCCGCTCGGCGCCCGCTGCGGCCTGCAAAGCATCTTCCACCCCGGCTACCAGGCCGTGCACCGCGAAGCCAGCCGCCTGCTCGGCGATCACGCCCTGGTGATCAAGGGTGATGGCGGCGAGATCGAGGTGAACCCCGATGTCGTCAGTCACTTGTACGGCACTACCGGCAGCGAGGCCTGGGACGAAGAATGGCCCGCGCTGAGCGCACAACGCCACGTCAAGCCGGCAAAGCTTGAGCCTGAGCATCTGTTGGCGGTATGGCGCGGCGCGGCGCAGGACAGCTATGGCGAGCTGGCAGTAGTCGCGACCATGGCCCTGGTGCTGCGCGGTCTGGGCCAGGATCGCGAACAGGCGTTCAGCACCGCGCGCACGTTCTGGTCAAACCGAAACATCTAATCACTCGATCAATGACTGGCGATATTTGCGCTATTTATTCGAACGGTATGCCCTAGACTGAGCTCCAACGACAAACGACTTGGTAATTGGAGCTCCACATGGGCCTTTTGATCGACGGCCGCTGGCATGACCAGTGGTACCAGAACAGCAAGGATGGCGCCTTCCGCCGCGAAAACGCCCAGCGCCGAAATGCGCTACCTGCGGCCGAAGCAGGCCGTTACCACCTGTATGTTTCGCTGGCCTGCCCATGGGCGCACCGCACCCTGATCCTCCGCGCACTCAAGGGCCTGGAGCCACTGATCGACGTATCGGTAGTGAGCTGGCTGATGGGCGAGCATGGTTGGACCTTCGACACCGCACAAGGCTCGACCGGCGATCATCTCGACGCTCTCCAGTACCTGCATCAACGCTATACCTTGGATGATCCGCACTACACCGGACGGGTGACGGTACCCGTGCTGTGGGACAAGCAAGAGAAGCGCATCGTCAACAACGAATCAGCGGAAATCATCCGCATCTTCAACAGCGCGTTCGACGAGTTGACCGGCAACCGTCTGGACCTTTACCCCGAACCACTGCGCGCCACCATCGATGCGCTCAACGAACGCATTTACCCGGCGGTGAACAACGGCGTTTATCGCGCAGGCTTCGCCACCACCCAGGAGGCGTACGAGGCAGCGTTCGATGAGGTGTTCAATGAGCTGGATCACCTGGAGGCGCTGCTCGACACCCAGCGCTACCTGGCCGGCGAATACCTGACCGAGGCGGATGTAAGGCTGTTCACCACGCTGGTGCGCTTCGATGCGGTGTATCACGGGCACTTCAAGTGCAACCTGCGACGACTGGCGGACTACCCGAACCTCTCCAACTGGCTGCGCGAGCTTTATCAGTGGCCGGGGGTGGCGCAGACGGTGAATATGGAGCATATCCAGAAGCACTACTACATGAGCCACAAGACCATCAACCCGAACGGCATCGTGCCCAAGGGGCCGTTGCAGGACTTCACGCTGCCCCATGACCGTGAGCGGTTGGCGGGCAAGGGAATATGGCAGGGTTGAAATCGCTGGGGCTGCTTCGCAGCCCATTCGCGGGCAAGCCCGCTCCCACAGGTTTAAAGCGGCGCCGTACCTGTGGGAGCGGGCTTGCCCGCGAATGGATCACAAAGTGGTGCCAGTGATCAGCTGTTCTGCGCCCCTTCGAACCAGGCCAGCTTGTCACGCAACTGCACCACTTCCCCAACGATCACCAGGGTCGGCGCATGCACTTCATGCCGGGCGACCAGGTCCGGCAGGTCTGCCAGGGTCCCGGTGAACACGCGCTGATTGCGGGTAGTGCCCTGCTGCACCAGCGCTGCCGGCGTGCTTGCCGCACGACCATGACGGATCAACTCGGCGCAGATGGTCGGCAAGCCAACCAGGCCCATGTAGAACACCAGGGTCTGGGCTGGCGCCACCAGGTCATTCCAGGGCAGGTTGCTGGTGCCGTCCTTGAGGTGACCCGTGACGAAGCGCACCGACTGGGCGTAGTCGCGGTGAGTCAGCGGAATACCGCCGTAGGCCGAACAGCCGCTGGCCGCCGTGATACCCGGCACCACCTGGAAGGGGATGCCCTCATCGGCCAGTTCCTCGATCTCCTCGCCGCCACGGCCGAAGATGAACGGATCGCCGCCCTTCAGGCGCAACACACGCTTCCCTTGGCGGGCCAGATCGACCAACAGGCGGTTGATCTGGTCCTGGGGCACGGCATGGTCAGCGCGACGCTTGCCGACATAGATGCGCTCGGCATCACGCCGGCACATCTCGATGATGGCCGGAGCCACCAGACGGTCGTAAAGCACCACGTCAGCCTGCTGCATCAGGCGCAAGGCACGGAAGGTCAACAAATCAGGATCACCAGGGCCGGCACCGACCAGATAGACCTCACCGCCCTGCTGCACTGGCACGCCATCGACCATGGCCTGCAACAGGCGCTCGGCTTCAGCGCCCTGCCCGGCCAACTGGCGCTCGGCGATCGGCCCCTGGAACACTGTCTCCCAGAAGCCGCGCCGCTGGTTGACGTCCGGGTACAGCGACTTGACCTTGTCACGAAAACGCGCGGCCAGGCCTGCCAGCTCGCCATAGGTGGACGGAATCCAGGCCTCGAGCTTGGCCCGGATCAAGCGTGCCAACACGGGCGCATCGCCGCCACTGGACACCGCCACCACCAAGGGCGAGCGATCGACGATGGCAGGGAAGATCACCGTGCACAGGGCCGGTGCATCCACCACGTTGACCGGCAGGCTGCGCGCTTGTGCGTCTGCCGACACCTGCGCGTTGAGCGCCGGGTCATCGGTGGCAGCGATCACCAGACGGCACCCCTCCAGGTCAGCGACCTGATAGCCACGCACCAGCACCTCTCCGCTGCCTTCCCTGGCCAGTGCGGCCAACTGGCCGTCGACTTCCGGCGCGACCACCCTTAGCACACCCCCGGCATCCGCCAGCAGACGCGCCTTGCGCAGGGCGATCTCACCGCCGCCGACGACCAGAACCCGGCCACCCTGCAGCTTATGGAACAGCGGCAGGTACTTCATTTAGCGAATAACCTCGACGCCACCCATGTAGGGCTTGAGCACCTCAGGGACGCGAATCGAACCATCGGCTTGCTGGTAGTTTTCCAGCACCGCAACCAGCGTACGGCCCACGGCCAGGCCCGAGCCGTTGAGCGTGTGCACCAGCTCCGGCTTGCCGGTTTCCGGATTGCGCCAGCGCGCCTGCATGCGACGGGCCTGGAAGTCGCCGCAGTTGGAGCAGGAGCTGATTTCGCGGAACTTGCCCTGGCTCGGCACCCACACTTCCAAGTCGTAGGTCTTCACTGCGCCAAAGCCCATGTCGCCGGTGCACAGGGCCAGCACGCGGTATGGGAGTTCCAGCAACTGCAGCACGCGCTCGGCGTTGGCGGTCAGGCCTTCCAGGGCTTCCATCGACTTGGACGGCTCCACCACCTGGACCATCTCGACCTTGTCGAACTGGTGCTGGCGGATCATGCCGCGAGTGTCACGGCCCGATGCGCCGGCTTCGCTGCGGAAGCACGGGGTGTGGGCGACCAGTTTCAGCGGCAACTGCTTGGCGTCGAGGATCTCGCCCGCCACCAGGTTGGTCAGCGACACTTCAGCGGTCGGGATCAGGTAGAAGTCGGCCTCGCCTTCGCGGGTGATCTTGAACAGGTCTTCCTCGAACTTCGGCAACTGACCGGTGCCCTGCAGGGCCGGGGCCTGTACCAGGTACGGGGTGTAGTGCTCCTCGTAGCCGTGCTCGCCGGTGTGCAGGTTGATCATGAACTGCGCCAGCGCGCGATGCAGGCGGGCGATCGGCCCACGCAGCACGGCAAAGCGCGCGCCGGACAGCTTGGCCGCGGCCTCGAAGTCCAGGCCACCGCTGACTTCACCCAGGGCAACGTGGTCCTTGATCTCGAAGTCGAAGGCCTGCGGCGTGCCCCAGCGGCGCACTTCGACATTATCTTCTTCGCTGGCGCCGACCGGCACGCTGGCGTCCGGCAGGTTGGGGATGGTAAGCAGGATACCGTCGAGCTCGGCCTGGATCTCGTCCAGCTCCGTCTTGCCGGCCGCCAGCTCGTTGGCCATGCGCTCGACGTCCGCCATCAGCGGGGCGATGTCTTCGCCCTTGGCCTTGGCCTGACCGATTGATTTGGAACGGGCATTACGCTCGGCCTGCAGCTGCTCGGTGCGGGTCTGCACCGACTTGCGGCGCTCTTCCAGTGATTCGATGCGCGCGACATCCAGGCTGAAGCCACGGGAGGCCAGGCGTTCCGCCACTTCCTGAAGTTGGCCGCGTAACAGTTTGGAATCGAGCATATCGTTCTCTCGTTGTGTTTAGGTGTTGGTTCAGATTCGGGTCAGGGCCAGGCCAGCCCAGGTGGCGAGCAGCCCGCCCAGCACGCTGGCGGCGGCATAGCCGAAGGCCAGGGGCGCCTGTCCGCTTTCGAGCAGGCGCACGGTATCCAGTGAAAAGGATGAAAAGGTGGTCAACCCGCCGACGAAGCCGACGATCAGCCCCGCACGTACCTCGATCGGCACGCCGGGCTTATTGAGAAACAGGCCGTACAGCACACCAATGATCAGGCAGCCCACCAGATTGACCGCAAGCGTAGCGAGATAGAAGTGCCGTGGCCAGTGGGCATTGACCCAGTTGCCCGCCGCAAAGCGAAGCAAGGTGCCAGCAATACCTGCGGCGCTCACCGAAGCGATCAGGGCAATCACGTTTTTCTCCGTTGACGGGGGCTGTTGCGGTCCAGTTCGGCAAGGTGGCGCAGTTTCTCGCCAATCTTCAATTCCAGGCCACGTGGCACTGGCTGGTAATAGGGGCGTGGCTCGAGCTCGTCGGGGAAGTAATCTTCGCCAGCTGCGTAGGCATCCGGCTCGTCGTGGGCGTAGCGGTACTCATCGCCATAGCCCAGTTGCTTCATCAGCTTGGTCGGTGCGTTGCGCAGGTGCAGTGGCACTTCGAGCGAGCCATGCTCGGCAGCCTCGCGCAAGGCGGTCTTGAAGCCCATGTAGACGGCGTTGCTCTTGGGTGCGCAGGCAAGGTAGGTGATGGCCTGGGCCACCGCCAGCTCGCCCTCGGGGCTGCCCAGGCGTTCCTGGACATCCCAGGCTGCCAGGCACAGGCTCAGTGCACGGGGGTCGGCGTTACCGATGTCCTCGCTGGCCATGCGCACCACGCGACGGGCGATGTACAAGGGATCGCAACCGCCATCGAGCATGCGCGCGAACCAGTACAGCGCACCGTCAGGATTGGAGCCGCGCACCGACTTGTGCAGCGCTGATATCTGGTCATAGAACGCCTCGCCACCCTTGTCGAAGCGGCGGCGGCTGTCGCCAAGCAGGCTTTGCAGCATCTGCACGTCGATTTCGCTGCCATCCTCGGCAAGGTCGGAAGCGTTCTCGAGGAAGTTGAGCATGCGCCGACCATCGCCATCGGCGGCAGCCATGAGCATTTTGAACGCCTCATCGCCGACCCGCAGGTTGCGCTTGCCCAGCCCACGTTCTTCGGTCAGCGCACGGTTGACCAACTTGCGCAGGGCCGCTTCGTCCAGGCTCTTGAGCACATAGACGCGGGCCCGCGACAGCAAGGCATTGTTCAGTTCGAACGAAGGGTTTTCGGTGGTGGCGCCGATGAACAGCAAGGTGCCGTCTTCGACGTAGGGTAGGAAGGCATCCTGCTGGGACTTGTTGAAGCGGTGCACTTCATCCACGAACAGGATGGTACGCCGACCATACTGGCCGGCCTGCTGCTTGGCCACCTCGACGGCCTGGCGGATTTCCTTGACCCCCGCCAGCACCGCCGAGACCGTCTCGAAATGTGCATCGCAAAACTGCGCAAGCAGCCGGGCCAGCGTCGTTTTGCCAACCCCCGGCGGCCCCCAGAAGATCATCGAGTGCAGCGCACCCTGCTCCAGCGCTTCACGCAGCGGCTTGCCGCGCGCCAGCAGGTGCTCCTGGCCCACGTACTCGTCCAGGTTGGACGGACGCAGGCGAGCAGCCAGGGGCTGGGCAACGGGTTCGCTTCGAAACAGGTCCATGATGCCTCGCGTTACTCCTGGATGACGTCGGCGCCTTCCGGGATCTTGAACTGGAACGTGCTCGCCGGGACAGCCTGGTTGGCCTTGACCCCGTTGAACAGGATGTTGGTGCGCTGACCGACGCTGTCGATCAGTTGCATGTCATTGATCAGCCCTTTGCGGAACGAGATGCGCAGGGAGTCGAACAGCGTGTCCTTGGTCTTGGGCTTGAGGGTGAAGTCCATGACCTCGCCCTGCTCCTTCGACGCGATGTCGAAGCTCTGGCTGATCTTGGAGACATCGCCGGACAGCAGCAGCGCCGGGGTCTGGCTCAAACGCACGTCAAGCTTCTTGACCGTGGCCTGTTCCAGGTCCGGGTCCCACAGGGTGACTTTTTGCCCATCGGACACCACCACCTGCTCCTGCGGAGCATCGGTGTGCCAGTAGAACAGCCCCGGACGCTTGACCGTCATCTTGCCGGTCGTTTCCTGCAAGCTGGTGCCGCTGGCATCCAGGGTCAGCTGGGAGAAGTTGGCCTCGATGGTCTGGGACTTTTCCAGCAATTGGGTCAGGCGCTGTACGTCTTGCTCACCGGCATGAGCCGTAACCGAGCCCAGGGTCAGGGCAGAAACCAACAGCATGCGAATCGCGCGCATGGGAATCCTCATTGAGCAGTGAATAGGCCGAACGCCGTCGTTGGCGCCCGGCAAAGTGATCATCAATCGCGCGGGCCACCCGGGGCAATCACTTCCCGCGAGCCGTTGCTGTTCATCGGGGTGACTACGCCGGCCATCTCCATCGCCTCGATCATCCGCGCGGCACGGTTGTAGCCGATCTTGAGCTTGCGCTGTACCGCGGAGATCGACGCCCGGCGGCTCTCGAGTACGAACTGCACCGCTTCGTCGTACAGGGCGTCGGTTTCCGCATCGTCACCATCGCCACCACCGCCGCCACCTTCGAAGCCGCTGCCGGCCTCTTCGACACCGTTGAGGATGTCGTCGTTGTAGTCCGGTGCGCCACGCAGCTTCCACGCCTCGACCACGCGATGCACTTCATCGTCGGACACGAAGGCACCATGAACACGGATCGGTAGGCTGGTACCCGGCGGCATGTAGAGCATGTCACCATGACCGAGCAGCTGCTCGGCACCGCCCTGGTCGATGATGGTCCGCGAGTCGATCTTGCTCGACACCTGGAACGCCATGCGGGTCGGGATGTTGGCCTTGATCAGGCCGGTGATCACATCGACCGACGGACGCTGGGTGGCGAGGATCAGGTGGATACCGGCCGCCCGCGCCTTCTGGGCGATCCGCGCGATCAGCTCTTCGACCTTCTTGCCGACGATCATCATCATGTCGGCGAATTCATCGACAACCACCACGATGGTCGGCAGGGTCTTGAGCGTCGGCGGCTCGTCTTCCATGCTCTCGCGACGGTACAGCGGATCGTGGATGACCTCACCCGCTTCCTGGGCGTCCTTGATCTTGCGGTTGAAGCCCGCCAGGTTACGCACGCCCATGGCAGCCATCAGCTTGTAGCGGCGCTCCATCTCGGCGACGCTCCAGCGCAGGGCGTTGGCGGCGTCCTTCATGTCGGTGACCACCGGGCACAGCAGGTGCGGAATGCCTTCGTAAATCGACAGTTCGAGCATCTTCGGGTCGATCATGATCAGCCGCGCATCTTCAGGGCCGGACTTGAACAGGATCGAAAGGATCATCGCGTTCACACCCACCGATTTACCGGAACCGGTGGTACCGGCCACCAGCAGGTGCGGCATCTTCGCAAGGTCGGTGATCACTGGCTTGCCGCCGATGTCATGCCCCAGCGCGAGGGTGACCGGCGACTTCTGCTCGTCGTACTGCGGGGTCGACAGCACTTCGGAGAAGCGCACCATCTGACGGTTCTCGTTGGGGATTTCGATACCCACGGTAGTCTTGCCGGGGATCACCTCGACCACCCGCACGCTGGTCACTGCCAGCGAACGCGCCAGGTCCTTCGCCAGGTTGGCGATGCGGCTGACCTTGACACCTGCAGCCGGCTGGATTTCGTAACGGGTAATCACCGGGCCCGGATGGATGGAGTCCACCGACACCTCGACACCGAACTCCTTCAGCTTGATTTCCAGCAGGTGACCGACGCCAGCCAGCGACTCGGGCGAATACTCGATCTTCTTCTGCTCGGCCGGGTCGAGAATGGAGATCGACGGCAGCGTGCCTTCGACGGCGCTGTCGACGAACAGCGGCGCCTGCTTCTCCTTCATCACCCGCTTGCTCGGTTCGGGGGCTTTGGGCGGCGGCGCGGGGATGTTGATCACCGGGGCCGGCTGTTGCTCGCGCTGGGCCACGTGCTTGGTGAGTGCCTCGTCGCGCTCGATGATGCGCTCGCGGGCCTTGATCTGCTCGCGTTTGTCCGCGACCACAGGAGCAACCACCTCATCGACCTGGTCATCTACCTCGCGCAGTTGCGCCACCAGGCGCTTGCGCTCGTCGCGCGCCTCCCACCAGCGAGTGGCTGCGCCCTGCACCAGTTCGAACAGATCGAGGGTGATCTTGCCGGTGACATCCATCACCTTGAACCAGGACAGATCGGTGAACACGGTCAGGCCGAACAGGAACAGGGCGATGAACATCAGCGTGCTGCCCTGCACATTCAGCAGGTTGCGCGCGAGGTCACCCAGGCTTTCACCCAGGGCACCGCCTGCGGAGAACGGCATGCTCGCGGTGGGGTGGAAATGGATATGCGCCAGCGCCGCGCCCGACAGCACCAGGAACACCAGGCCGATCAAGCGCCAGGAGAACAGCCAGCCGCTCCATTGCCAGGGCTGATGGCGCTCGCGGAAAATCTGCCAGGTCTTGATTGCCAGCAGCAACGGGAAAATGTAGGCGAAATAGCCGAGCACCATGAACAGGATGTCGGCGAAGAAGGCTCCGGCGCGCCCGGCAGCATTCTGCACCTGGTCGACGTTGCTGGTGTGGCTGAAGCTCGGATCGGACGTGTCGTAGGTCAGCAGCGCCATCCACAGGTACAGGCACAGGGCACCGACGGCGATCAGCGCGCCTTCCTTGAGGCGATAATGCAACTGCTGGCGCCACAATGGCACGGGCAAAGGGGTCGGGGTTGCGGTGGATTTCTTCAAAACGCGTCTATTCCTGCGCTCGCTGCGCGTTAAATAGTGATCGAGCCGATGACTGGCCGACGAACCACTACTTTTATCATTACTGCCCGCCTGCCGCCATGGCGGCACGCCGCATGGCGCATGAACGGAGGGCCGATTTCCATGGGTGCAATTTGAGCATGCATTTTGTTCTGTGACAAAGGCTTATGCTGTATTTTTGCACAGGTATGACAGCAAATGTCCGGGTTGGTGCCGGATGGCTCATTAATGCGTAGGAAAGCGCCGTATACGCTGTGCCAAAACCACCAATGGCGGGCAGGAACCAACCCCAATCGCTGGCAGCCCCTCAGCAAGCACAAGGCCAGACGTTGACCACGTTTCTTTCAGCCGCCATGCTGCCCTCTCCCCTCCCCTACCGCCGAAAGACCATGCTCACCTGGCTGACCCGCGACTCGCTGACCTTCCCGCCCCTGGAAAAAGCCCTGAACGAGCCCAACGGCCTGCTCGCCGCCGGTGGCGACCTGACGCCGGAGCGCCTGATCCAGGCCTATCGTCATGGCTGCTTTCCCTGGTACCAGGACGGCCAACCCATCCTCTGGTGGTCACCGGACCCGCGCACCGTACTCTTCCCGGACGAGTTGCACGTTTCGCGCTCACTGGCCAAGCTCCTGCGCCAGGGCCGCTACCAGGTCAGCTTCGACAGTGACTTCGAACGGGTCATCGCCGCTTGCGCCGCACCGCGCGACTACGCCGACGGCACCTGGATCACCGACAGTATGCAGGCCGCCTACTGTGAACTGCATCGACGCGGCATCGCCCATTCGGTGGAGGTGCGCCAGGATGGCGAGCTGGTCGGTGGCCTGTATGGCTTGGCCATGGGCCAGCTGTTCTTCGGAGAGTCCATGTTCAGCCGTGCCGACAATGCTTCGAAGGTCGGCTTCGCAACCCTGGTCGAGCACCTGCGCCAGGCCGGCTTTGCCCTGATCGACTGCCAGATGCCGACCAATCATTTGCACAGCCTCGGTGCTCGCGCCATCAGCCGCGCCGAGTTCGCCGGTTATCTCGCGCGCTACCTCGACCAGCCCAGCAAGGCAACCTGGGTTCGCTAGGCGAGTTCCCATTGCTGGCATACACTTAAGACAACGTCTTGCCGAGGGGTCGATCATGACAGAGTTGGCGCGGTTGAAGTTCTATGCCACTCAACCTCACTCCTGCAGCTATCTGCCGGAGGAGCAGGCGACCACGCTGTTCCTGGACCCCAGCCAGCCGATGGACGTCCATGTGTACGCCGACCTTTCTGAAATGGGTTTTCGTCGCAGCGGCGATCATCTCTATCGCCCGCACTGCCAGAATTGCAATGCCTGCGTGCCGGCGCGCATCCCCGCGGCACGCTTCATCCCCAACCGCCAGCAGCGGCGCATCCTCAAACGCAACGCTGACGTCACTGTCACCGCTGCGCGCCCAGCCTTCAAGGAAGAGTACTTCGACCTGTATCGACGCTACATCGAACAGCGCCATTCGGACGGCGACATGTATCCGCCCAGCCGCGACCAGTTCTCCACCTTCCTGGTACGCGACCTGCCATTCTGCTGGTTCTACGAGTTCCGCCTCGAAGGCCGCCTGCTGGCGATCGCCGTGTGCGACCTGCTGCCCAACGGCCTTTCGGCGGTCTACACCTTCTACGAGCCCGATGAAGAACGTCGCAGCCTGGGGCGCTTTGCCATTCTCTGGCAGATCACCGAAGCGCTGCGGCAGAATCTCGAGGCTGTCTACCTGGGTTACTGGATCAAGAACTGCAAGAAGATGAACTACAAGACCCAGTATCGCCCCATCGAACTGCTGATCAACCAGCGCTGGGTCAGCCTCAACTGAAAGCATTGGCTTGAAACACAGTTTTCGGGCATAATCCACGCCACTTTTTTTGCCCGGTGCAGTCGTGCGTCGGGCCATCACTGGATACCGAGGGCTTTACTGCATGTCGAAAGAAGACAGCTTCGAAATGGAAGGCACTGTCGTCGACACCCTGCCCAACACCATGTTCCGCGTGGAGTTGGAAAACGGGCACGTCGTTACCGCGCACATCTCCGGCAAGATGCGCAAGAACTACATCCGTATTCTCACTGGCGACAAGGTTCGCGTCGAACTGACGCCATACGACCTGAGCAAGGGCCGCATCACCTACCGCGCCCGCTAAGCTCCAGCCATGAAAAAGCCCGGCCTATGTGCCGGGCTTTTTTGTATCTGCTTGAATGTAGACCGGCCGTGCCTGTGATCGCGACCAAAGCCGCTCCCACAGGCACAGCGCGACACCGCTGTTACGCAACCTCGGCCGTGGTCTCGAAATCGAAGACCAGCTCACCGTCACGCAACTCGACATGCACCACGCCACCGTGCTCGGACAGCTCGCCGAACAGGATCTCCTCGGCCAGCGGCCGCTTGATCTTGTCCTGGATGAGCCGTGCCATCGGCCGTGCGCCCATCTGTACGTCGTAGCCCTTGACTGCCAGCCAGCCGCGCGCCTCGTCGCTGACCTCCAGCAACACGCGCTTGTCTTCCAGCTGGGCCTGCAGCTCGATGAGGAACTTGTCGACGATACTCTTGATCGTCTCGTGACTCAGGCGGCCGAACTGGATGATGGTGTCCAGGCGGTTGCGGAACTCCGGCGTGAAGCTCTTGCGGATGACCTCCATGGCATCGGACGTATGATCCTGCTGGGTGAAGCCGATCGAGGCACGCGCCGCGGTTTCGGCACCCGCGTTGGTGGTCATGATCAGGATCACGTTGCGGAAGTCGGCCTTGCGCCCGTTGTTATCGGTCAGCGTCCCGTGGTCCATCACCTGCAGCAGCAGGTTGAAGACTTCAGGATGGGCCTTCTCGATCTCGTCGAGCAGCAGCACACAGTGCGGCTGCTTGGTGATCGCCTCGGTCAGCAGACCGCCCTGGTCGAAACCGACATAGCCGGGCGGCGCACCGATCAGGCGCGACACGGTATGCCGCTCCATGTACTCGGACATGTCGAAGCGCACCAGCTCCACCCCGAGCGCCTTGGCCAGCTGACGTGCAGCCTCGGTCTTGCCGACACCGGTAGGCCCTGCGAACAGGAACGAACCGACCGGCTTGTCCGGGGCCTTCAGGCCTGCACGTGACAGCTTGATGGCGGTGGACAGCGAGTCGATCGCCGCATCCTGACCGAACACGGTCAGCTTGAGGTCACGCTCCAGGTTACGCAGCAGCTCCTTGTCGGAACTGGTGACGTGCTTCGGCGGAATCCGCGCGATCTTGGCGACGATGTCCTCGACCTGCGGCACCTCGATGCGCTTGACCCGGCTGGCTTCCGGCTGCAGGCGCTGGTATGCACCCGCTTCATCGATCACGTCGATGGCCTTGTCCGGCATGTGGCGGTCATTGATGTAGCGAGCAGCCAGTTCTGCAGCCGCGCGCAGCGCCTCATCGCTGTACTCGATGTTGTGGTGGCTTTCGAAACGCCCCTTCAGGCCACGCAGGATACCAACGGTATCTTCCACCGACGGCTCGCTGACATCGACCTTCTGGAAACGCCGCGCCAGGGCACGATCCTTCTCGAAGATGCCACGGAATTCCTGGAAGGTGGTCGAACCGATGCAGCGGATATCGCCGGAGGACAGCAACGGCTTGAGCAGGTTGGACGCATCCATCACCCCACCGGATGCCGCACCGGCACCAATGATGGTGTGAATCTCGTCGATGAACAGGATTGCCTGCGGACGCTTGCGCAGCTCACCCAGCAGCGCCTTGAAGCGCTTCTCGAAATCGCCGCGGTATTTGGTGCCGGCCAGCAGCGCACCCAGGTCGAGCGAGTAGACCACGCTCTGCGCCAACAGGTCCGGCACCTGTCCATCGACGATGCGCTTGGCCAGGCCTTCGGCGATGGCAGTCTTGCCGACGCCCGCCTCCCCGACCAGCAGCGGGTTGTTCTTGCGGCGGCGGGCCAGGATCTGCGCGACGCGCTCGACCTCCTGCTCACGCCCCACCAGCGGATCGATACGACCGGCACGGGCCAGTTCGTTGAGGTTGCTGGCATAGGCGTCCAGCGGGTTGCTTGACGAAGACGCCTCGCCTCCCTCCTCATCCTGCATTTCCTGGTCGCTGTCGGCATGCGGACCGTGCCCCGGCACTTTGGAGATGCCATGGGCGATGTAGTTGACCACATCGATGCGCGCCACGCTCTGCTGCTTGAGCAGGAACACGGCCTGGCTTTCCTGTTCGCTGAAGATCGCTACCAGCACATTGGCACCGGTCACTTCACGCTTGCCGGAGCTTTGCACGTGGAAAACGGCGCGCTGCAGCACACGCTGGAAACCAAGCGTAGGCTGGGTTTCGCGGTCCTCGTCGTGGACGGGAATCAGTGGCGTGGTCGAATCGATGAACTCCTGCAGGTCATGCTTGAGCTTGTCGAGATTGGCGCCACAGGCGCGCAGAACGGTCGCGGCGGCCTCGTTGTCAAGGAGTGCCAGCAACAGGTGTTCGACGGTCATGAATTCATGACGCTTCGAACGGGCCTCCTTGAAGGCCAGATTGAGGGTGACTTCGAGCTCGCGGTTTAACATAGCTTCACCTCATACCCAAGTGGTCGGCGATTAACCGTCCTTCTCGATTTCACAGAGTAGCGGATGCTGGCTTTCTCTTGCGTATTGATTGACCTGCATGGCCTTGGTCTCGGCGATGTCGCGGGTAAACAATCCGCACACTGCCCGCCCCTCGGTATGGACGGTCAGCATGATCTTGGTCGCCAGCTCGCGGTTCAGACTGAAGAACGTCTCGAGCACTTCGACGACGAAATCCATCGGCGTGTAGTCATCATTGAACAAAACCACCTTGTACATCGGTGGCGCCTGCAGGATCGGCTTGGCTTCCTGCACTGCCAGACCTGCACCGTCGTCCTCATCGGACTTCGGATGATCCTGATTGAATGTTAGTCGAATCTGCCTGAGTGCATGCATGGAAAGAATTTCATCATATCGACAGGTTAGGGTAATGGATTGACCGCGCAGTCACCGCAGGAGCGGCCGCCGCATGACCTTGACTATCGGCAAAACGGTGTTACAACCAATAAGAACCCACCGTGGTCTATAAAGATCCGCGCAGTCAACCAGATTTTTCGCACGGTTCGTATGCGGATGAAGTGGATGATACTCCAGTGATGGAGTCCTTTGCAGAGGGACATAGGGATGGCAAGCGGTAAAGTCAAGTGGTTCAACAATGCCAAGGGCTATGGGTTCATCAACGAAGAGGGCAAGACAGACGACCTGTTCGCCCACTATTCGGCGATCCAGATGGACGGCTACAAGACATTGAAGGCCGGCCAGACCGTCTCCTTCGACATCGTCCAAGGCCCCAAGGGACTGCACGCGGTCAATATTTCCAGCCCCAACACCACGGTAGGTACTTCGCAGGCGAACACGACTGCCGAGGCCTGACCCCGACTCCTGTCCTATACGAAAAAACCGGCCGACTCTTTAATATGAAGAGACGGCCGGTTTTTTGTTACCTCACATGTGCTTGATCATTTCATCGCCGAAGCCCGAGCTGCTCACCAGCCTGGCGCCGTCCATCAGGCGCTCGAAGTCGTAGGTCACGGTCTTGGCGGCGATCGCGCCATTGGTACCCTTGATGATCAGGTCGGCCGCTTCGGTCCAACCCATGTGCCGCAACATCATTTCGGCAGACAGGATCACCGACCCCGGATTGACCTTGTCCTGCCCGGCATACTTGGGCGCAGTGCCATGGGTCGCCTCGAACATGGCCACGGTATCGGAAAGGTTGGCACCCGGCGCAATACCGATACCGCCCACCTCCGCCGCCAGCGCATCGGACAGGTAGTCACCATTGAGGTTGAGCGTGGCAATCACGTCATATTCGGCCGGGCGCAGCAGGATCTGCTGGAGCATGGCGTCGGCAATCGCGTCCTTGACGATGACTTCGCGGCCCGATTTCGGATTGCGGAACTTCATCCACGGGCCGCCATCGAGCAGCTCGGCGCCGAATTCGTCTTTCGCCACTTCGTAACCCCAGTCCTTGAAAGCACCCTCGGTGAATTTCATGATGTTGCCCTTGTGCACCAGGGTCAGCGACTCGCGATCGTTGTCCACCACGTACTGCAGGGCCTTGCGCACCAAGCGCTTGGTGCCCTCGCGCGAGACCGGCTTGACCCCGATGCCGCAGTCCTGGTCGAACCGGATCTTGGTGACGCCCATTTCCTCCTTCAGGAACTTGATCACCTTGTTCGCCTCGGGCGAGCCAGCCTTCCACTCGATACCGGCGTAGATATCCTCGGAGTTCTCGCGGAAGATCACCATGTCGACATCACCAGGCTTCTTCACCGGGCTGGGCACGCCCTGGAACCACAATACCGGGCGCAGGCAGACGTACAGGTCCAGCTGCTGGCGCAGGGCGACGTTCAGCGAGCGGATACCGCCCCCCACCGGCGTGGTGAGCGGGCCCTTGATCGACACCACGTAGTCGCGCACCGCATCGAGGGTCTCCTGGGGCAGCCAGGTATCCTGGTCATAGACCTGTGTGGCCTTTTCGCCGGCGTACACCTCCATCCAGGCAATCTTGCGCTTGCCGCCATAGGCCTTCTGCACGGCGGCATCCACCACCTTGATCATGACCGGAGAGACATCGACACCAATGCCATCGCCCTCGATGTAGGGGATGATCGGGTTGTCGGGAACGTTGAGCGAATGGTCTGCATTGACGGTGATCTTGGCGCCATCCGTCGGAACCTTGATTTTCTGGTATCCCATGCTTGCACTACTCCGCTGTCGGGTGTGGTTGGACATCATGCGATCCAATGAGCCTAAACCACATCCGCCGACCTGCAAGCCGGACAGCCCCGGCACCCTGCGGCATCACGCCACATTGCCCGTACATCTTTGGTCTTATAAAGGCGTCGATATCACTTCGCCTTGCTGATTAGGCCAAAGGGTTTGATATACTCCGGCCCTGACCGCAGGGTCATCGGGGCGAACCCTTGGAAAATGCGGCTCGCCCTCGGCCAGGAAAGGCCAGAAAGCCTGGGCTGTTACCGCATCCCAGCATTTGACGCTCGACTGATGCATCCACCATCACCGCTCGCAGCCTCTCGACCATCCGCTCATGGCGTCGCCAGGGCGAAGCGCCTACCCTGCGCACCTCGAGACTCGAGTACGCTCAGCACATAGAGAGTTAACCCGCATGCCCACCCGTTCCAAGATCATCTACACCTTCACCGACGAAGCCCCCGCCCTCGCCACCTACTCGCTGCTGCCGATCATCGAAGCCTTCACCGCTTCGGCTGACATCGCCGTCGAAACCCGCGACATTTCCCTGGCTGGCCGTATCCTCGCGGCGTTCCCGGAACAACTGGGCGCAGAGAAGCAGGTAGGCGATCACCTGGCGGAACTGGGTCAGCTGGCCACCACCCCTGAAGCCAACATCATCAAGCTGCCGAACATCTCCGCTTCGGTTCCACAGCTGAAGGCGGCGATCAAGGAACTTCAGGCCAAGGGCTTCAACATCCCCGACTACGCCGACGAGCCGGCCAGCGCCGAGGAGAAAGAGTCCCGCGCGCGCTACGACCGCATCAAGGGCAGCGCCGTGAACCCGGTACTGCGCGAAGGCAACTCCGACCGTCGTGCACCGCTGTCGGTCAAGAACTACGCCCGCAAGCACCCGCACAAGATGGGTGCCTGGGCCGCCGACTCCAAGTCGCACGTTGCCCACATGACCCAGGGCGACTTCTACGGCAGCGAGAAAGCCGCGCTGATCGAGGCCGACGACAGCCTGCGCATCGAACTGGTCGGCAAGGACGGTTCCACCACCGTCCTGAAAGAGAAAACCGCCGTCAAGGCCGCCGAAGTCATCGACTGCGCCACCCTGAGCCGCAAGGCCCTGAAAGCCTTCATCGCCGAGCAGATCGCCGATGCCAAGGCTTCTGGCGTACTGCTGTCGGTGCACCTGAAAGCCACCATGATGAAGGTTTCCGACCCGATCATGTTCGGCGTCATCGTCGAAGAGTTCTACAACGACGTGCTGACCAAGCACGCGGCTGCGCTGGCCGAAGTGGGCTTCAACGCCAACAACGGCATCGGCGACCTGTACGCCCGCATCAAGGACCTGCCAGCCGACAAGCAGGCCGAGATCGAAGCCGACATCCAGGCCCTGTACGCCGTTCGCCCGGCCCTGGCCATGGTCAACTCCGACAAGGGCATCACCAACCTGCACGTACCGAGCGACGTCATCGTCGACGCTTCGATGCCAGCGATGATCCGCGACTCGGGCAAGATGTGGAACGCCGCAGGCGAGCTGCAAGACGCCAAGGCGATCATTCCGGACCGCTGCTACGCCGGCATCTACCAGGCCACCATCGAAGACTGCAAGAAAAATGGCGCCTTCGACCCGACCACCATGGGCAGCGTACCGAACGTTGGCCTGATGGCGCAGAAGGCCGAAGAGTACGGTTCCCACGACAAGACCTTCCAGATCAAGACCGACGGCGTCGTACGCGTGGTCGATGGCAAGGGCAACGTCGTTCTGGAGCAGAACGTCGAAGCCGGTGACATCTTCCGCATGTGCCAGACCAAGGACGCACCGATCCAGGATTGGGTGAAATTGGCTGTCAACCGCGCCCGCCTGAGCAACACCCCGGCGGTGTTCTGGCTGGACCCGGCTCGTGCCCACGACGGCGTGATGATCGAGAAGGTACAGAAGTACCTGAAGGATCACGACACCACTGGCCTGGACATCCGCGTCCTGGCACCGGTCGACGCCATCAAGTTCTCCCTGGCTCGCATCCGCGAAGGCAAGGACACCATCTCGGTGACCGGCAACGTGCTGCGCGACTACCTGACCGACCTGTTCCCGATCATGGAACTGGGCACCAGCGCCAAGATGCTGTCGATCGTGCCGCTGATGAACGGTGGCGGCCTGTTCGAGACCGGCGCCGGCGGTTCGGCACCCAAGCACGTGCAGCAGCTGGTCGAAGAGAACTTCCTGCGTTGGGATTCGCTGGGTGAATTCCTGGCCCTGGCTGCCTCCCTCGAGCACCTGGGCAACACCTACGACAACCCACGTGCCAAAGTGCTGGCCAACACCCTGGACCAGGCCACTGGCAAGTTCCTCGACACCAACAAGTCGCCTTCGCGCAAGGTCGGCGGTATCGACAACCGCGGTAGCCACTTCTACCTGACCCTGTACTGGGCCCAGGCCCTGGCTGCCCAGAGCGACGACGCTGCCCTGCAGGCACGCTTCGCCCCACTGGCCAAGACCCTGACCGAGAACGAAGCGACCATCGTCGCCGAGCTCAACGCCGTCCAGGGCAAGCCGGCCGACATCGGTGGCTACTACGCGCCTGATGCCGAGCTGACCGCCAAGGTGATGCGTCCAAGCCAGACCCTGAACAGCGCCATCGCCGCCCTGTAAGGTTCGCTTGAAGTAACAGCACAGACCCCGGCCACGCACCGGGGTTTGTGCTTTCTGGATAAAAGATGTCTAGCGGCCTACGCGAACCCTGTGGGAGCAGGTTTACCCGCGAATGCGATACTGGATCCACTGACGCATTCGCGGCGGTTCGACGCCTCGATAAACCCGCTCCTACAAGGTCCGTACCAGCCCTTATGGAGCTGTTCATGACCTGGCAACCTCACATCACCGTCGCCACCATCGTCGAACACGAGGGCAAATTCCTCTTCGTCGAAGAGTTCAAGGCTGGCAAGCACGTCTTCAACCAACCCGCCGGCCACCTGGAAGCCAACGAAACCCTGCCCCAGGCCGCCCTGCGTGAAACCCTCGAAGAAACCGCCTGGGAGGTCGAATTGACCGGCGTGGTCGGCATCTACCTCTACACCGCGCCAAGTAACGGCGTGACCTACCAGCGCATCTGCTTCGCCGCCCGTCCGCTGCGCCACCACCCCGAGCGTGCCCTGGACAGCGACATCGTCCGCGCCGTGTGGCTGACCCGCGAACAGTTGCTCGCAGAACCCGAGCGCTGGCGCAGCGAGTTGGTGCCACGCTGCCTCGACGACTACCTCGCAGGCCCGCTGCACAGCCTCTCGCTGCTGCGCGACTGACGCGGATGCGCCGTCCTGATAGAATCGGAATTTTTCCCCCAGATACACATCGGTAGCCATGACCAGCCCAACACCCAAAGACCCCTCCAGGACCCGCGTCATCGTCGGCATGTCCGGCGGCGTGGACTCTTCCGTCTCCGCCCTTCTGCTCATGGAGCAGGGCTACCAGGTGGAAGGTCTGTTCATGAAAAACTGGGAGGAGGATGACGGCACCGAGTACTGCACCGCCCGCGAAGACCTCGCCGACGCCCAGGCCGTGTGCGATCGCATCGGCATCAAGCTGCACACCGCCAACTTCGCCGCCGAATACTGGGACAACGTGTTCGAGCACTTCCTCGAAGAGTACAAGGCCGGCCGCACACCCAACCCGGACATCCTCTGCAACCGCGAAATCAAGTTCAAGGCCTTCCTCGACTACGCCCTGTCGCTGGGTGCCGACCTGATTGCCACCGGCCACTACGTGCGCCGGCGCGATACCGGCGAGCTGACCGAACTGCTCAAGGGACTGGACCCGAACAAGGACCAGAGCTACTTCCTGCATGCCGTGGGCGGCGCGGAAATCGCCCGCACCCTGTTCCCCGTTGGCGAGCTGGAAAAGCCCGAAGTACGTGCCATCGCCGAGAAACACGGCCTGGCCACGGCGAAGAAAAAAGACTCCACCGGCATCTGCTTCATCGGCGAGCGTCGCTTCAGCGACTTCCTCAAGCAGTACCTGCCCGCCCAGCCTGGCGAGATCCAGACCACCGACGGCGAAGTGATCGGCCAGCACCACGGCCTGATGTACCACACCATCGGCCAGCGCCAGGGGCTGGGCATTGGTGGCCTGAAAGACGCCGGCGACGAGCCCTGGTACGTGCTGGAAAAAGACCTGGCGCGCAATGTGCTGGTGGTGGGCCAGGGCAACGAACACCCGTGGCTGTTCTCCCGCGCCCTGCTCGCCTCGGACATCTTCTGGGTCAACCCGCTCGACCTGAGCAGCCCACGTCGACTCACCGCCAAGGTGCGCTACCGCCAGAGCGACCAGCACTGCACCCTGGAACGCACCGCGAACGGCTACCGCGCGGTGTTCGACGAACCGCAACGCGCCGTGACGCCAGGACAATCGGTGGTGTTCTATGACGGCGAAGTATGCCTGGGCGGCGGCGTGATCGAGAGCGCCGAGCCTTGGAGCCCACGCGCATGAGCAATCTGCAGGAGCAACTGATCGCCCTTGGCGGCGTGTTCCAGGCCGCAGTGCTGGTCGATCGCATCGCCCGCACCGGGCAGGCCAGCGAAGCCAATATCGGCTGCATGCTCGGCAGCCTGCTGGTACGCGACCCGAACAGCACCCTGGAAGTGTTCGGCGGCGACGACCTGAACCTGCGTGACGGCTACCGCGCACTGGTCGGCGCCCTGGAGCGCGACCCCAGCAGCTTGCAACGCGAGCCGCTGCGCTACGCCCTTTCGATGCTGGGCCTTGAGCGCCAACTGGCCAAGCGTGGCGACCTGCTCGACACCATCGGCAACCGTCTGCCGCAGATCCAGTCGCAAGCCGATCATTTCGGCCTGGTTCACGAAAACGTCATCGCTTCCAGCGGAGCCTTGTATCAGGACACCCTGAGCACCCTGCGTCAGCGCATCCAGGTGCACGGCGACATGCGCTTCCTGCAGCAGGCCAGCAACGCCTCGAAGATCCGCGCCCTGCTGCTGGCGGGCATCCGCGCCGCACGCCTGTGGCGCCAGCTGGGCGGGCATCGCTGGCAGTTGGTGTTCAGCCGACGCAAGTTGCTCAATGAACTGTACGACATGATGCGCGCGCCTTCCTGACCTGTGGGAGCGGGTTCACCCGCGAATGCGATGCCGGATTCACCGCCGCATTCGCGGGCAGGCCCGCTCCCACAGGAACCGCGACACGCGTTTCGACGGCCGACCTTTGGTCAGCCACCCGACCCAGGCGCAATTTTCATGTATGATATGCGCCCTTCCAAAAGCCTGACTGTCCGAGAACACCCCATGCAGCTCTCTTCGCTCACTGCGGTTTCCCCTGTAGACGGCCGTTACGCCGGCAAAACCCAGGCCTTGCGCCCCATCTTCAGCGAATTCGGCCTGATCCGTTTCCGCGCCCTGGTCGAAGTACGCTGGCTGCAGCGTCTGGCCGCCCACCCGCAGATCGGCGAAGTGCCGGCGTTCTCCGCCGAAGCCAACGCCCTGCTGGACAGCCTGGCGACCGACTTCAAGCTCGAGCACGCCGAGCGCGTGAAAGAAATCGAGCGCACCACCAACCACGACGTCAAGGCGATCGAATACCTCCTCAAGGAGCAGGCCGCCAAGCTGCCTGAGCTGGCCAAGGTCAGCGAGTTCATCCACTTCGCCTGCACCAGCGAAGACATCAACAACCTGTCCCACGCCCTGATGCTGCGCGCCGGTCGTGACGAGGTGCTGCTGCCGCTGATGCGCCAGATCGCCGAGGCCATCCGCGCCCTGGCCCACCAGCACGCCGACGTGCCGATGCTGTCGCGCACCCACGGCCAGCCGGCCTCGCCGACCACCCTGGGCAAAGAGCTGGCCAACGTCGTCTACCGCCTGGAGCGTCAGATCGCCCAGGTCGCCGCCGTGCCGCTGCTGGGCAAGATCAACGGCGCCGTGGGCAACTACAACGCCCACCTGTCGGCCTACTCGCAGATCGACTGGGAGCAGAACGCCCGCGCCTTCATCGAAGACGAACTGGGTCTGCAGTTCAACCCGTACACCACCCAGATCGAGCCGCACGACTACATCGCCGAACTGTTCGATGCCATCGCTCGCTTCAACACCATCCTCATCGACTTCGACCGCGACGTCTGGGGCTACATCTCGCTGGGCTACTTCAAGCAGAAGACCGTCGCCGGCGAAATCGGCTCCTCGACCATGCCGCACAAGGTCAACCCGATCGACTTCGAAAACTCCGAAGGCAACCTCGGTATCGCCAACGCGCTGTTCCAGCACCTGGCCAGCAAGCTGCCGATCTCGCGCTGGCAGCGCGACCTGACCGACTCCACCGTGCTGCGCAACCTGGGCGTGGGCTTTGCCCACAGCGTCATCGCCTATGAAGCCAGCCTGAAGGGCATCGGCAAGCTGGAGGTCAACGAAGCGCGCATCGCCGCCGACCTCGACGCTTGCTGGGAAGTACTGGCCGAGCCGATCCAGACCGTCATGCGCCGCTTCAACATCGAGAACCCCTACGAGAAGCTCAAGGAGCTGACCCGTGGCAAGGGCATCACCCCTGAAGCGCTGCTGACCTTCATCGACGGCCTGGACATGCCGGCCGACGCCAAGGCCGAACTCAAGCTGCTCACCCCGGCCACCTACATCGGCAACGCAGCCGCCCAGGCCAAACGCATCTGACCTGCGCCCTGCGTACAACGCCCGGCTCAGCCGGGCGTTTTTATTCCCGGACGAAAATTACGTTTTTTCAATAGGTTGAACATGAATCCTGATACTCCACTGCAGCTGCTTGGCGGCCTCACCGCTCGTGAATTCCTGCGCGACTACTGGCAGAAGAAGCCCCTGCTGGTGCGCCAGGCCTTCACCGACTTCGAAAGCCCGATCGATCCGGACGAGCTGGCCGGCCTGGCCCTTGAGGAAGAGGTCGAATCGCGCCTGGTGCTGGAGCACGGCGAACGCCCATGGGAGCTGCGCCGCGGCCCGTTCGAGGAAGACACCTTCGCCACCCTGCCCGAGCGTGACTGGACCCTGCTGGTCCAAGCCGTGGACCAGTTCGTTCCGGAAGTGGCCGAGCTGCTGGAGAACTTCCGCTTCCTGCCCAGCTGGCGTATCGACGATGTGATGATCAGCTTTGCCGCCCCCGGTGGCAGCGTCGGTCCGCACTTCGACAACTACGACGTATTCCTGCTGCAGGGCCACGGCAAGCGCAACTGGAAAATCGGCCAGATGTGCAACAGCGACAGCCCGCTGATCGAGCACGCCGACCTGCGCATCCTCGCCGATTTCGAGCAGAGCGACGAATGGACCCTTGAGCCGGGCGACATGCTCTACCTGCCGCCGCGCCTGGCCCACTACGGTGTGGCCGTGGACGACTGCCTGACCTACTCGGTCGGTTTCCGCGCCCCAAGCGCTGCCGAAGTGCTGACCCACTTCACCGACTTCCTCAGCCAGTTCCTGCCTGACGAAGAGCGCTACAGCGACGCCGACGCCCAACCTGTCAGCGACCCACACCAGATCCAGCACGACGCCCTCGACCGCCTCAAGGCCCTGCTGGCCGAGCACATGGGTGACGAGCGCCTGCTGCTGACCTGGTTCGGCCAGTTCATGACCGAGCCGCGCTACCCCGAGCAGGTGGCAGGCGAGGCGCTGAGCGAAGAAGAGCTGATCAATTATCTCGAACAGGGCGCGATCCTGGTGCGCAACCCGAGCGCACGCCTGGCCTGGTCGGAAGTCGACGACAACCTGCTGCTGTTCGCCAGCGGCCAGAGCCGCCTGCTGTCCGGTCATCTGCGTGCTCTTTTGCAACTGATTTGTTCAGCCGACGCCCTGCACAGCGAAAACCTTGTAGAGTGGCTGGAAGACGAAGAAGGCCTCACGCTTGTCTGCCAGTTGGTTCAACAAGGAAGCCTGGGATTTGCCAATGAATAAGATCCGCGTTCGCCTCGCCGACTGGCATAAAGACAACGCCGATATCCACCGTATCCGCAGCGCGGTATTCGTCGCCGAGCAGCACGTGCCGCCAGAGCTGGAGTTCGATGCCGAAGATCCGACCGCGGTCCATTTCCTGGCCATGGAAGGTGACTACCCGATCGGCACTGCACGCCTGTTGCCAGACGGCACCATCGGTCGAGTATCGGTGCTCAAGGACTGGCGTGGTCTGAAAGTCGGTGACGCGTTGATGAATGCGGTCATCATCGAAGCGCAGAACCGTGACCTCAAGCAGCAGATGCTCAGCGCCCAGGTACATGCCACACCCTTCTATGAGCGCCTGGGTTTCAAGGTGGTCAGCGAAGAGTTCCTCGAGGCCGGCATCCCGCACGTGGACATGGTCCGCGATTCACGCGAGATCGCCTGATCGGACGGGGCCGGCGCTGCCGGCCCCTCCGTTGCTCAGGCAATCACGATCTGCCCATCGCCAAGCCCCTGCCCCGCAATCCCCACCAACGTCACGCTATCGCGCCCGAACGACAGCACCAGGTCATCCCCCACCCGACTCAGGTGGTCACGCCAATCCGGCGCTGCCGTCCCGCCTTCAACGCCCATGAACACCAACCGGTCCTGCCCGGTGAAGTCCAGCACCCGGTCCTGCCCGAAGTGCCCGCTGAACAGAAAGGTGTCTCGTCCACCGCCGCCACTGAGCACATCATTCCCGGCACCGCCCACCAGCACATCGTCGCCTGCCCCACCCACCAGACGATCATCGCCACCCAGGCCGAACAGCCACTGGCCCTGGTTGCCGGCCACCAACTGATCATTGCCTTGTCCGCCGCTGACCGACAGGGCGTAGGGATCCAGCTTGCCGCTGCTGAGCAGCCCATTGACGGTCACTGCGTGACTGACGTCCTTGCTGAAGAACACCAGGCTGCTTTCCTTGCTCACCAGCGACTCGACATTGCGCACCTGGCTGATCCCACCCTCGGCATCACGCACATACAGCGTGCCCTCGCCATCCCGGGCTATCGAGAAGCGCGCCAGCGCGTCCCCCAGATGCAGGGTGTCATGTCCGGCGCCGCCGTCTATCAGGTTGAAACCGCCGTCGTCGCGGAAGGTGTCGTTGCCTGCGCCGCCATACAGGTAGTCGTTGCCGCGCCCGCCGCGGATCAGGTCGTCCTGGGCCGAACCGACAATGAAGGTACTGTCAGAGTGCGGCTCGGCGTTGCGATTGAGGTCCTGTACCCAGGTCGAGCCACGGGTGGCGTCGGACAGGTTGCTGACCACCACGGTCGAGTCGCGGCTGGTCCAGGGGTAGAACGGCGAATCCACTACCCGCCCCAGGCCATCGGCGTAGGCTGCCGGCAGGTGTGAGAGCCAGGTGGCGATATTGCCGATGGAAAACGGCAGCAGGTTCCACGCGTCGGAGGCGTAGTGGTCATTGAAATTGACGATGTTGTCAGTGGTCGAGGGCTTGGCGGCATCGTGCACGCCCAGGGTCGCCCAGGTCAGCGCCGTGCCGTCGAGCACACGGAACACGGGGTCGTTCTCGTAACCGATATTGAGCACCTTGTCGGGGTCGGCAGCCTGCGTGGGCGAGGCGAAGGCAACATAGCGGGCATCCTTGTAGAAGCCGCCCCAGCGCGAAGCACTGAGGTCTGCCAGGCTATTGACCGCCAGCCCGCCAAGGCTGTGGCCGCTGACGGTGATATCGGCACCTGACAAGCCGTGGGCCCTGGCGAACGTCGCGACATCGCCCAGCAGGCGGTCGAAGGCGTTACCGGCGTAGTTGCGTGCGTAGTCGGCTGGCCCCAGCGCTGCCAGCAGGTCGTTGATGGCATCGCCGAGGGTGTCGCCAATCAGATTCTCCCGCGGGCCGCTGGTGCCACGAAAGGCGATACCGAGACCAATAAGCTGACCATCGCCGGCATAACGGCCGAGCACCTCGACCTGCGCCGAGGTGTA
Source organism: Pseudomonas sp. NBRC 111143 (assembly GCF_001320965.1). Taxonomy (NCBI): domain Bacteria; kingdom Pseudomonadati; phylum Pseudomonadota; class Gammaproteobacteria; order Pseudomonadales; family Pseudomonadaceae; genus Pseudomonas; species Pseudomonas sp. NBRC 111143. The sequence goes on from NZ_BCBT01000011.1 coordinate 77,155, forward strand.
GCCCGGTGCCTCGCCATGGAAGGTGCCACGCGCATCGGTCTTGCCCTGGTAACCCAACTGTGCGGCGCTGATTGGCGTCCAGCCAGCCGCCTTGACCTGCGCCAGCGCCTTGGCCTCGGAGTCGGGATTCCAGGGGATGCCGGGAATCACGCCCTGGCTGTCGGTGCCGCCGATCAGGGCCTTGACCAGGGTTGCCGGCAACCCGAGGCCGAAGCCGTGCTTCTGGTAGCCAGCAGAGAAACCGTCGTCGATACCATGATAGGCATAGATCGCCAGGGCCATGGCATCCTTGTAGAGCGCGTAGGAGGCAGCACCGTCGAGCTGACGGTAATCGAACAAAGGCATGATCCGACTTCCTTGTTGTGATTGGAGGGAAGGCCCACAAGCGACATCGTCCTTTGACACACCTGGCAGGCGAACGACAACGCTGGCACGGTACCGGCCGGTCATCCAAGCCCGATGCCGTGGCATTCTTGCCAAACCTGCGGACATATTTCCTGGCAATAACCTGTACATGCATACAGATAAATCTTGCCTGCGCGCCCTGTCTTGCGCATCCTAGTCGCCATCACCCTCGATGAAGCGTTCACGGCCATGCGCCTTTTTCTCTGTGAAAAGCCCTCTCAGGCAAAAGACATCGCCAAGGTACTGGGTGCCAACCGCAAGGCCGACGGCTGCTGGCAAGGCACCGATGTCTGCGTCACCTGGTGTATCGGCCACCTGCTCGAAACCGCACCGCCCGACAGTTATGACGCACGCTACAAGCGCTGGTCGCTCGATGATCTGCCGATCATTCCGGAAAAATGGAAAATGCTGGTCAAGCCCAAGACCGCCAGCCAGTTCAAGGCGGTCAAGCGTCTGCTCGGCGAGGCCCGGGAGCTGGTGATCGCCACCGATGCCGACCGTGAAGGCGAGATGATCGCTCGCGAACTGGTCGAGCATTGCCGCTACCGCGGGCCGATCCAGCGGCTGTGGCTCTCCGCGCTCGATGACGCCTCGATCCGCAAGGCGCTGGCCCGCCTGCTCCCCGGCAGCGAAACCTTCAGCCTCTATCACTCGGCCCTTGGTCGCTCGCGGGCCGACTGGTTGATCGGCATGAACATGAGCCGCCTGTTCACCCTGCTTGGTCGCCAGTCCGGTTATCAAGGCGTGCTGCCGGTAGGAAGGGTACAGACACCGACACTGCGCCTGGTGGTCGACCGCGACCGCAGCATCGCCGATTTCGTGCCCGCGCCCTTCTGGGCGATCGAGGTGCAGCTGGCGCATTCGGACCAGGTCTTCAACGCCCAATGGCGTGCACCACAAGACACCTGCGACGATCAGGGTCGCTGCCTGAACCAGGCACTTGCCCAGCAGGCCGCCACCCAGATGCAGGCCGCAGGCAGCGCACAGGTGCTCAAGGTACAGACCGAGCGTGTGCGCGAGGCCGCACCCTTGCCTTTCGACCTCGGTACCCTGCAGGAGCTGTGCTCCAAGAAATTCGGCCTTGGCGCCCAGGAAACCCTCGACATCGCCCAGGCGCTCTACGAAACCCACAAGCTGATCACCTACCCGCGCAGCGACTGTGGTTACCTGCCGCTCAGCCAGCACGCCGAGGCGCCCGCCGTGCTCGCCGCCCTGCAACGCGCCGACACGAGCCTCGCCCCCTTGCAGGCGCATCTGGAGCCACACCGCCGCTCTCGCGCCTGGAACGACGCCAAGGTCAGCGCGCATCACGGCATCATCCCCACCGCCGCCGCCAGCGATCCTGCGCGCCTGCCACCCAAGTACAAAGCGGTCTATACGCTGATCCGGGCGCGCTACCTGGCGCAGTTCCTGCCCAATCACGAGTACGATCGCACCCAGGCCGAACTGGACTGTGCCGGGCAGGCCCTGCGTGCAGTGGGCAAGCAGATCGTCGAACCCGGCTGGCGCCGCGCCCTGCCCGAGGCACTGACTCCAACCAAGGGACGCGAAGCACCACCCGCGCAAGTCTTGCCGCAACTGCGCGAAGGCGACGACTGCAGGGTCCAGGACCTGCAGCTGAAAGACCTGTGGACCCAGCCGCCGAAGCCGTTCACCGAGGGCGACCTGATCAAGGCGATGAAGAGCGTCGCCAAACTGGTCGACGACCCGCAGCTCAAGCAGAAACTCAAGGAAACCACCGGCATCGGTACCGAAGCGACCCGGGCCAGCATCATCCAGGGCCTGCTCGACCGCGGCTACCTGGTCAAGAACGGCAAGGCACTGTCCGCCACCCCCGCGGCCTTCAGCCTGATCGACGCCGTGCCACGGGCCATCGCCGACCCCGGCACCACTGCGATCTGGGAACAGGCACTGGACATGGTTCAAAGTGGCGAAATGAGCCTGGAAGAGTTCGTCACCCGGCAGTCGGCCTGGATGGACAAGCTGGTGCAACGCTGCGCGGGAATGCGCCTGACCATCAGCGGCCCGCCCCTCGCTGCCGGTGGCAAAGGTGCACCCTGGAAGAAAAAACGCCGCAGCAGCGGTAAAGGCAAAACCGCCGGCAGCAAAGCAGCGCCCCGTGCAAGCACATCCACGCGACGCCCTTCGGGCAAATCTACCTGACGATCGGCAGTGGCGGCATGACGATCACATCCTGAGGTGTGTCGCCGCCTCGTCAACGCTCGTCTTGTACAGCAGACAACCCCTGAGCCCCATCACCCGCTCCGCGCAGGCCCCCATGCAAGCATTACTGCAAGAAATCCTCGACCAGGTCCGCCCGCTGCTCAGCCAGGGCCAGGTCGCCCAGTACATCCCCGCCCTCGCCCAGGTCGACCCGCAACAACTCGGCATCGCCGTGCAGAGCCTGGACGGCCAGCTGCATTGCGCCGGCGATGCCCATACGCCCTTCTCGATCCAGAGCATCTCCAAGGTCTTCAGCCTGGTCCAGGCGATCAACCACAGTGGCGAGGATATCTGGACGCGCCTGGGCTACGAGCCCTCCGGGCAGGCGTTCAACTCGCTGGTTCAGCTGGAAGTGGAGAAAGGTCGCCCACGCAATCCTTTCATCAATGCCGGCGCGCTGGTGATCTGCGACATCAATCAGTCGCGCTATGCTACCCCGCCCTTGTCGATGCGCGACTTCGTCCGCCGCCTGGCAGCCAACCCACGCATCGTCAGTGACCCGGTCGTAGCCGACTCCGAGTACCAGCACCGCGCCCGCAACGCCGCCATGGCCTACCTGATGCAGGCGTTCGGCAACTTCCACAACGATGTCGACGCCGTGCTGCGCAGCTACTTCCATCATTGTGCGCTGTCGATGAATTGCGTCGATGTCGCCCGTGGCTTTGCCTTCCTGGCCAACAGCGGCTACTGCCCACACAGCGGCGAGCACGTGCTCAGCCCGCGCCAGGCGCAACAGGTGAATGCGATCATGGCCACCAGTGGGTTGTACGACGAGGCGGGTAACTTCGCCTATCGCGTGGGCTTGCCGGGCAAAAGCGGCGTGGGCGGCGGCATTGTCGCGGTAGTGCCGGGGCGCTACAGCATCTGCGTGTGGTCGCCTGCACTGAACGCCTCAGGTAACTCGCTGGCGGGGCTGCGGGCACTGGAGCTGCTCAGCGAGCGGATCACCGGCTCGGTGTTTTCCGCGGTGCTGTAGGCCTGACGCTTCAATCGCAGCGCACCTTGAAAAACAAACCCCACCAGGGCGGTCCCTGGTGGGGTTTGTTTTACTACAACGACCCGTAGCTGGGCTGACCTGATGTCAGAAGAAGTTGTAGGTGTAGCTCACGATCAGGCGGTTTTCGTCTTGGTCACGCTGGCCCGATACGTCGGTACGCAGCGCAGCGTTACGCCACTGCAGGCCCAGGCCCTTGAAGGTGCCTTCCTGAACGACGTAGGCCAGGCTGAAGTCACGCTCCCACTCCGAACGGTCCGAGCCCGCCGAGTTGACGTTGGTGCCCTTCAGGTAGATGGCGTTGGCGGTCAGGCCGGGTACGCCGAGAGCGGCGAAGTCGTACGCGTACTGCGCCAGCCAGGTGCGCTCGCCGGCACGCAGGAACTTGCCGATCTGCACGTCGGTGATCAGGTAGGCACTTGCACCGTCGCCCTGGTTCAGGAACGGGAAGTCGCTGGTGCCGTTGACACGCTGGTAACCGGCGCTCAGTGCGTGGCTGCCCAGCGAGTAGGTGAACTTGGCGCTCCAGGTGCGGTTGTCCACTTCACCGTTGTTCTGGTAGCCCGATGCGCGATAGCCAGCCAGGCGGCCTTCGGTGCTGGCGTTCTTGCCGTCGGAATCGCTGTAGAAGTAACGCAGGTCGGACTTCAACGAACCCACTGGCAGCGCCAGGTTGTGGGTCAGGCCCAGGAAGTGCTGTTTGTAGAAGTCGTCCAGGTTGCCGTAGTAGTACTGCAGCAGCAGGTCCTTGCTCAGCTTGTAGTCGGCACCGGCGTAATAGAAGGCGTTGCTGCGACGGTTGGAGGTGGCGGTGGCCGGGTTGCCGTTGGAGCCGGCAATGGTCAGCGACTCCATGTTAGTGCTGTTACGGCCCTTGGCATGCTCGAGCTTGCCGCCGATCAGGGTCAGGTTGTCGATCTCGTTGGAGGTGATCTGGCCACCCTCAAACGTTTGCGGCAACAGACGACCGTCGTTGTAGGTGACTACTGGCAGCTTGGGCTGCAGTACACCGAGCTTGGCTTCGGTCTTGGAGATCTTGACCTTGCCGGTTACGCCCAGGCTGCTGAAGTCGTCAACGGCGCGGCCATCGGAACCGGTCGGGAACACAGTACCGCCCTTGGCGGTGCTGGTCGGGTTGTAGTGGGTACCCTTGCCCGAATCCAGACGGAAGCCGGTCAGGCCGATGGCGTCTACACCAAAGCCAACGGTGCCCTGGGTGTAGCCGGAAGTGAAGTTGAAGATGAAGCCTTGGCCCCATTCTTCCTGCTTCGACGGGTTGGCAGTGCCATTGCGGTTGTCGGAATTGATGTAGAAGTTGCGCGCAGTGACCGAAGCCTTGCTGTCTTCCACGAAACCTGCCGCCTGCGCCCCCAGCGACAGGCTGGCCAGTGCAACGGCCACTGGCAGTGTGCATTTGTACATGTGTGCTCCTTTCTAGCTTTTCTTATAGGCCTCTCGCTGAACGCGAGGGCCGAGTTTCGATACGTTTGAACGTCACGCGTTATTACTTTAACAACAATCGAAAAAGATTTTTATTCGATTTTGCTATAGGGACCGAATGCTAGCAAAAAACCACTATCGGCAGGGAGAAAGGTTTCAGTTCCATGACCTCAGGCAGGGCTTTTACAGATACGCTTGGACGCTACAGCACACCGCTGTTTCGGCTGCTTAGCAAAAAGGATGATGACATGCTGCGAATATTGGGTAAGGCGAGTTCCATCAACGTGCGCAAGGTGCTGTGGACTTGCGCCGAAATCGACCTTCCATTCCACCGCGAAGACTGGGGTTCAGGTTTCCAGCCCACCCAAACCGCTGAATTCCTGGCCCTGAACCCCAATGCCATGGTCCCGGTAATCCAGGACGGCGACCTTACGCTGTGGGAGTCCAATACCATCATCCGCTATCTCGCCAACCGCTATGGGCAAGCGGCAGGGATATACCCGGCCGACGCGGTGGCTAGAGCGCGTGTCGATCAATGGATCGACTGGCAGGCCAGCGATCTCAATCGCTCCTGGAGCTACGCCTTCATGGCGCTGGTCAGGCAGTCAGCTGCGCATCAGGATGAACAGGCGCTCAATGCCAGCATCAGCGAATGGTCGCGACATATGCAGATCCTCGACCAACAGTTGGCAAAGACTGGCGCCTACGTTGCCGGCAAGGCGTTCTCCCTGGCAGACATTCCAATCGGGTTGTCGGTAAACCGCTGGTTCGAGACACCGTTCGAGCACCCGCACCTGCCTGCAGTGGCTGACTACTACGCGCGCCTGAGCGAGCGGGAAGGCTATCGACTGCACGGCAGAAACGGAACGCCCTGAGCGAGCAATAAAATTATTTTGCATATTAGAATATGCAAAAAATGAATTTCCATCATTTACGGCTGGCCGTTAGATTCTAAGAAGAAGCCCGGCCAGCTCGTTTTCTTCTAAACCGCTCAACGCCAGGCAACCTTGTCCCAGCAAAGGAACCCAGCAATGAGCGTCGAAATCCTCGGCATGATCACCGCCTCGCCCGGCTCGGAGGTCGACCAGCCCACGGGAGATGCGGTCGATCCGGACTACGTGCGTCGCTTCGCCCAAGCCCATGAGGCGGCCGGTTTCGACCGCATCCTGGTCGGCTATTTCTCCAACGGGCCGGAAGGCGCAGTGGTCAGTTCGTTCGCCGTCGCTGCCACCGAACGCCTGGGTATCCTGCTCGCGTACCGCCCAGGGGTGATCAGCCCGCCCCTGGCAGCGCGGCAACTGGCGACCCTCGACCAGTTCAGCAAGGGCCGTCTGGCGCTGAACGTGGTCAGCGGTGGCAATGACCAGGACCTGCAGCGCGATGGCGATTTTCTCGACCACGATCACCGCTATGCGCGCACCGGCGAATACCTCGATGCCCTGAAGGCAATCTGGACCGCCGAACATCCGGTGGACTTCGCCGGCGACTTCTACCGTTTCAACGCTGCCTCGCCCGCCGTACGGACTGTGCAGCGCCCGCATATCCCGATCTACTTCAGTGGTTCATCGGATGCCGCGGTGCGGGTCGCAGCGCAACATGCCGACACCTACATGCTCTGGGGCGAACCCCTGGCCGCCGTCGCCGAGCATATCGCCAAGGTCCGCCAGGCCGCCGCTGTGCAACAGCGCGCCCCGCGCTTCTCGGTGTCGTTCCGCCCCATCGTCGCCGATACCGAGGAGGCCGCCTGGCAGCGCGCCGCCGAGATCCTCGAGCAGGTCCGCGATGCACGCCAGAAACTCGGTTTGCCGCTGCACGACCACCAGCCCGAGAACGTCGGGTCGCAGCGTCTGCTGGCCGCTGCGCAACAGGGCGAAGTGCTCGATCAACGCCTGTGGATGGGCGTTGCCCGTCTGACTGGTGCGCGCTGGAACTCCACCGCGCTGGTCGGCACCCCCGAGCAGGTCGCCCAGGCGTTGGGCGAGTACTACAAGCTCGGCGTGTCGACTTTCCTGATCCGCGGCTTCGACCCATTGAACGACACCATCGAATACGGCAAGACCCTGATCCCCGCCATCCATCACCAGATCGAACGCCTGGACACGCGCCAGGCCAGCTGAGGAAACCCCATGAAACTGTCCCACCTGATCCGAGTCACCCTCGCCGGCCTGTTCCTTGGCACCCCGCTGACGCAGGCCATCGCCGCCGAGCAGGTCACCCTGCGCATCGGCGACCAGAACTACTACAACGTGCGCGCATCGCTGGAAGCCTCCGGGGCACTCAAGGATGCGCCCTACAAGGTCGAGTTCAAGCACTTCCAGTCGGCCGCACCGGTGGCCGAAGGGCTGGAGGCCGGTGGCCTGGACATCGGTTTTCTCGGTGACTCGGGCTTTCTGTTCCTGGCTGCCAAAGGGGCGCCCGTCAAGCTGATCGGCGTCTCACGGCAGAACCTCGACACCATCGCCCTGCTGGTGCCCAAGGACTCCCCCGCCAAGACCATTGCCGACCTCAAGGGCAAGAAGGTCGCCTACTGGCCCGGCGCCTGGAGCCAGCAGTTGACCTTGCGCGCACTGGACAAGGCCGGCCTGTCGCATGACTACGTCGAGTTCGTCAAACTGATGCCTATCGATGCCGCCGCCGCGCTGCCGCAGGGCAGCATCGATGCCTTCCCGGTATGGGAACCCTACATCTCGCAACAGATCGTGTTCTCCGGCGCGCGCAAGCTGGTCACCGCCCAGGGCCTGATGCCTGGCCTGAGCAGCATCGCGGCGCGCAACGATTCGATCGACAGCAAGCACGCCGCCATCGAAGACTTCCTGGGCCGCCTGCAAAAAGCCCGGGCCTGGGTCGGTGAGCACAAGGAAGCCTATGCCGACCTCTGGGCCAAGAAAGCCAACCTCGACCAGAGCGTCTCGCGTCACTGGATTGGTCAGGCCGACATGAGCGTGGGCCCGGTCGATGCGCAGGCGGCGAAGGACTACCAGGATACTGCCGACTTCCTTGTGCAGACCGGCACGCTGCCCAAGCCCCTGGACACTCGCGCGATCATCGACACGTCGTTCGACGGCGCGTTCAGCCAGTAAGCTGCCGGGCGCACGAAGGATCAAGCCGCCAGCCGCACCGCATTGCGCCCGCCAGCCTTGGCCAGGTACAAGGCGGCGTCGGCCTTGGCGATCAGCCGTGCCGGGGTGTCATCCTCCCCCGGCACACCGCACCAGAGCCCGACGCTGAAGCACAGCTCGATCTCCAGCCCGGCGAAGCGCGCCGGGTTCCTCGCCATGGCTTCGCGCAGGCCGTTCAGCGCCGCCAGGGCGCCTTCCCCCTCGGTTCGCGGCAACAACAGCAGGAATTCCTCGCCGCCGTAGCGCCCCAGGCTGTCGCCTTCGCGCAGCCGCTGCTGCAACTGGCGCACGCAGTGGCAAAGAACCTCGTCCCCCGCCAGATGGCCGTGCACATCGTTGATACGCTTGAAATGGTCAATATCGATCATCGCCACAGCCAAGCTGTACTGCGCCGCGCGCGCCTGCTGCAGCTCGAACTCGAAGCGTTCGAGGATGGCGCGCCGATTGCCCGTGCCGGTCAGCACATCGTGTCCGGCCAGGTGCTGCAAGCGCGATTCGCTGCGCTCCTTGGCCATCAACACCAGGCCAATGGAATACATCATCACCGTGGCCGTGCCGATCGCTACGGACACCGTCTGCTTGAGGTTGCTGGTGTCATAGCGCATCTCCTGCGCCGTACCCGCCAGCACAGCCACCACCCGCATGCCCAGCCCCACCAGGCTGATGCCGGCACCGATCACCAGCAGCAGGTGTGCCCGGCCCTTGTGCAGGGCCCGTTGACGGGCCCAGTAGAGAATCAACACGCATTGCAACATCAGCACCAGGGCCGCCAGCAGCATGCGCGGCTCCACCGTCTCGAGCAGCGAGATCAAGCCCAGCAGCATCAACAGCGGAATGGCGAAGATCGGCCGCCACGGCACGGGGCGCTCACGCACCCGGAACAGGCTCGCCGAATAGAACGCCAACGCCAATGACAGCAGGCTGTTGGCCAAGACATAGCTCACCCACAGAGGCGCATGGCCGAACAACGTGTAACAGACATAGGCCAGGGCATGGGCCAACAGTCCACAGCCGGTCAGCAGCAGGTTGTCGCCTCGATTGAACTGCCCGACCAGCAACAGACAGAAAGCCAGGATCGTCGCCACCAGCGCGACCGCAGCGAACAGCGTAGGAGTATGGGCGATCATCATGATTCACCGTGTGGCAGATGGCCGTCTTGATCGCGGCCTGCCTGACAGTCTAGGAGCCGTGCAGGCCCGCGACCATGACCCAACGGGACAGAACAGCAGCCCGCAGACACGCCGCCTATCCCTGGCGCGGTAATATTTTGTGCCACTTTGAAACCAAATGAATCCTCACCGGTCTCAGCAGTTGTCCCGAAAACCGTTTCGGATCAAGGATTTCCATCGCCATGCCACGCCTTGCCAGTTTTTCGCTGATCGCCGCTGTCGTGCTGCTCGCCGGTTGCCACAGCCATCGTCACCATGATGACGATGGCTGGCGTGACGGCGACCGCGATCGTCACCGTCATCATCACCGCGATGATCGCGATGACGACGATCGCCGCTACCGTGACCGTTATTACCGCTGAAGCGTCTCTCCAATCCCTGTCCGCCGCACGCCTGCGGCATCCAATCCTGATGATTCCTTCGAGGTTCATGAAATCATGCGTCTGACTCTGCCTTCCCTCGCCCTGGGCCTGCTGCTGTGCCAGGGAGCGTTCGCCGGTGACGGTACCGCAGCCATTGGTGGCGGCCTGGGTGGCGCCTTGGGCAACGTCGTCGGCAAGCAGATCGGCGGCAGCACGGGCGCCGCCATCGGCGCAGGCCTGGGTGGCGCAGCCGGCAGCGCCGTTGGCGCACGCAAGGGCAACCGCACCGAAGCGGCCATCGGCGGTGGCCTGGGTTCGGCCGGCGGCTCGCTGGTGGGCGCCAAACTGGGCGGCAGCAACGGTTCGACCATCGGCGCAGGCCTTGGCGGCGCGGCCGGTGGTGCGATCGGCAACCACCTGGGCGACAAGAACAAGAAGCACCGTCGCCACTGATTGACGCACGCCTGCAGGAGCAACTGCCCTGCAGGAGCGACTGTCTTGTTCAAAATCTAAAGGCCAGCCCGCTCCCACAGGGATTGGGCTGGCCTCTACTCAGCCGTCTTTCAGCCCAGACGGTGCCACTCGCGCTTGTCCCGGCTCAGCAATTCATTGCCGGCCTCGGGCCCATCCTCCCCCGCCTCGTACTCGTGCACTTCGCCACCACTGGCCCAGGCGTCGAGGAAAGGCTGTACCGCACGCCAACCATTCTCGATATTGTCGGCCCGCTGGAACAACGTCTGGTCTCCGGTCAGGCAGTCGTAGATCAAGGTTTCGTAACCGGTCGCCGGGGTCATCTTGAAGAAGTCCTTGTAGGCAAAACCCAGCTCGACGTTCTCCATCACCAGTTCAGGCCCGGGGCGTTTGGCCTGTAGATCGAACCACATGCCTTCATTGGGCTGAATCTGAATCTTCAGGTAGTTGGGCTTGGGCCGCTCCAGCTCCGACTCGCGAAACTGCGCGTAAGGCGCAGGCTTGAAGCAGATGGCGATTTCGGTGTCGCGCACGCTCATGCGCTTGCCGGTGCGCAGGTAGAACGGCACGCCCGCCCAGCGCCAGTTGTCGATCATCACCTTCAGCGCGACGTAGGTTTCGGTGCTGCTGTGCGCGTCGACATTGTGCTCCTGGCGATAACCGGCCAGCCGCTTGCGGCCCTGCTTGCCCGCCACGTACTGCCCCCGCACCGAGCTCTTCAGCGCCATTTTCTGCGACCATGGGCGGATGGCACCGATCACCTTGGCTTTCTCGCCCCTGACAGCGTCAGCGCCGAAGGCCGCCGGTGGCTCCATGGCGACCATCGCCAGCAACTGGAACAGGTGGTTGGGCACCATGTCACGCAAGGCACCGGTATTGTCGTAGAACGCGCCACGCGTCTCGACCCCGACGGTCTCGGCGGCGGTGATCTGCACGTGGTCGATGTAGTGATTGTTCCAGAACGATTCGAACAGGCCATTGGAGAAGCGGCTGACCAGAATGTTCTGCACCGTTTCCTTGCCCAGGTAATGGTCGATGCGATAGATCTGCCGCTCGCTCATCACCTTGAGCAGGCAAGCGTTGAGCGCCTCGGCGCTGGCAAGATCGGTACCGAATGGCTTTTCCACCACCACCCGGCGAAAGCCGCCCGCAGACTCGTCGAGCAAGCCCGCCTCGCCCAGGCGCTGGGCCACCTCAGGAAAGAAACGCGGCGAAGTGGCCAGGTAGAAGATGGCGTTGCCGTGACGGGTCTTGGCGATGCGCTTGCCGATCTCGGCATAGGTCGCAGGGTCCAGGAAGTCGCCGGTCTGGTAGTCCAGGCGCTTGGCCAGGCGCGACCACAGCCCTTCGTCCAGACACTTGCCTGCGCCCTCGCCGCCCTTGTCGCGCTCGATCATGAAGTCGTGCAGGCGCTCGGCGAACTGCTCGGCACTGGCCTGGTTATGATCGACCCCGACAATACGCAGGTTGCGGTCCAGCAAACCGTCACGGCTGAGGTTGTACAGCGCCGGCATCAGCAGACGCTTGACCAGGTCGCCATTGGCGCCGAACAGGAACAGCGTGCAAGGCGGCGCGGCGGGAATCGTCTGTTTGCTCATGAACCCTTCTTCTCGACATGGCCACCGAAGCCCAGGCGCATGGCAGACAGCACCTTGTCGCCGAAGGTGCCTTGCTGCTGGCGTGAGCGGAAACGGGCAAACAACGCGCTGGACAACACCGGCACCGGTACCGCCTGCTCGACTGCAGCATCGATGGTCCAGCGCCCTTCACCACTGTCGGACACCGAACCGCTGAACTGGGCCAGTTGCGGATCGGCGACCAGCGCATCGGCGGTGAGGTCGAGCAGCCACGAAGTGACCACACTGCCACGCCGCCAGACTTCGGCGATCTCCGCCACGTTCAGGTCGAAACGCTGGTCCTCGGGCAACTCGGTACCGCCCTTGCTGCGCAGCAGGTCGAAACCTTCGGCATAAGCCTGCATCAAGCCGTACTCGATACCGTTGTGCACCATCTTCACATAGTGCCCGGCACCGGGCGGGCCGGCGTGAATGTAGCCATGCTCGGCACGCCCATGCTCACCCGTGCGGCCCTGGGTGCGCGCAATGTCACCCACGCCCGGCGCCAGCGCCTTGAACAGCGGTTCCAGCCGTTCGAACACGTCCTTTTCGCCGCCGATCATCATGCAATAGCCCCGCTCCAGGCCCCAGACACCACCGGACGTGCCTACGTCCAGATAATGCAGGCCACGCGTTGACAGCTGGGCGGCGCGGCGCATGTCATCCTTGTAGAAGGTGTTGCCGCCATCGATGATCGCATCGCCTGGCTCGAGCAGCTCGGCGAGCTGGGTGATGGTCTGCTCGGTAGGGTCGCCCGCCGGCAGCATGACCCACACCGCCCTAGGCGCCTTGAGTTTCTGTACCAGCGCGCCGAGGTCATGGGCGCCCAGGGCGCCGTCGCTGCTCAGAGCGCTGACGGCGTCACGGTTGCGATCGTGTACCACGGTCTGGTGGCCTGCGCGCATCAGCCGTCTTGCGATATTGCCGCCCATGCGGCCCAGCCCGACGATTCCCAGTTGCATGTGCCGATGCTCCCCTTGCGAAAATGGATGACGAACGCGATTCAGGTGTTCAGGTTAGTCCAGCGTACCGCACGAGGGTTCACCGACGAACGGCGTGACCACCATAAACAAAAAAGTTCCCAAGGACAGGGAAAGAATTCAGAATGCGCGCCGCACGAAGCGTCTACGCTTGTTACTGTCACCAGCCAAACTGCGAGGTGTTCTCTTGGGTACCTACATGCCTGCTACTCCCCCCCAGACCCTCTATGTCACTGTGCGCCGCGACGAATTGCGCCAATTGAAGGACGAGCGCGATCAACTGCGCCAGCAGGTGGCCGAACTGAACCTGTTGCTCGAACAGGCCCGCCTGGGCAGCAAGGCTGCCGGCCTCTGATCTTTTCGCCGCGCCGCGCTCTGCGTGCGCGGCGCCCTGCCCCCCCCTCATAGCGAAAAATGCCTTCAATGGCAGCCGCCTCTCTATAAGGTCTGTCTCAGGCCACCTGGATCGCGAGCCCCCCAAGCCGGCAAACGCGCCGGCGCCGCAGCTCTAATGCGCCAACGTTTGCGCGGATCAACGGTCATGCAAATTGTGACCAGCGGGTCATCCTTCCTACCTTTCGTCCCCTACACTGACGATTCGGCCCGTGTTTTGCTCCGAAACCAGTGACGCAATCAAGTCGAACTTTCCAAAACACGGGTAGGTCAGGAAGTAAGTAGGCCACGCAAAGGGACTTCCTCACGCGTCAGCCCGCCCACCCCACACTGTCCAGGCGCCTGTTCGGCCGGAATGCCGCTCGCGCTGTGCCTGCGCGCACGACCATGGGGCAAGGAATGCACTACGAAGATGCTGAAAGCCAAAGCGAGAACAGATACGAGATAAACATAACGGGTGCCACCACCCGCATGAACAAGGGACGGAGAGAAGTATGATCAGTGCCGCTGTCGAGCCTCACGCAGAATCATTCAACCTGGAAAATCGCGAGCCTGTTGCACCTGGCTTCGCCACGGCAGGCAAGGCACCCGCTACCACGCGCCGCAATAATCCGCACAAGCGCAAGGTGCTGTTCGTCACCTCCGAAATCGCCGACCTGGTCAAGACCGGCGGCCTGGGCGATGTCTCCGCAGCCCTGCCCAGGGCGCTGTCACACCTGCACGATGTGCGGGTCTTGATTCCGGGTTATCCGCAGGTGGTCGACAGCGACAACCCCATTCACATCGTCGGCGAAATCGGTGGCCATGCTGCGCTTCCGCCATGCAAGATCGGGCGCATGGACCTGCCGGATGGCCTGGTCATCTACGTGCTGATCTGCCCCGAGTTGTACGAGCGCGAAGGCACCCCATACGGTGCCAACAATGGCCGTGACTGGCCCGACAACCATATCCGTTTCGCCCGCCTGGGCCTGGCCGCCGCAGAGATCGCCGCAGGCGACGCAATGGCGCACTGGCGCCCCGATCTGGTGCACGCCCATGACTGGCCAGCCGGTCTGGCACCTGCCTACATGCACTGGCGCGGTCTGAATACGCCGACCTTGTTCACCATCCACAACCTCGCGTACCAGGGTGTCTACAGCCGAGGCTGCAGCCCGGAGCTGGCCATTCCCGACCATGCCATGCAGCAGGAAGGCATGGAATTCTACGGCAAGCTGTCATTCCTCAAGGCCGGGCTTGCCTACTCGAGCCACATCACCACGGTCAGTGCCACCTACGCGCGGGAGATCACCACGCCCGAGTTCGGCTGCGGCCTCGACGGTTTTCTTGCAAGCAAGGCCCAGCAAGGCCTGCTGGGCGGCATCCCCAATGGCATCGACGAGAGCTGGGATTCGGCCACCGACTCGCACCTGGTGCACAACTTCAGCATCAACGACTGGGAAGGCAAGGCACGCAATGCCGAGCAGGTCCGCGAGCTGTTCGGCCTGGAGCCGTCCGAAGGGCCCCTGTTCGCCGTGGTCTCGCGCCTGGTCTATCAGAAAGGCCTGGACCTGACGCTGAGCGTGGCCGACGACATCGTCCGCCAGGGCGGGCAAATCGCGATCATCGGCCGTGGCGAGCCGGAGGAAGAACAGGCCATGCGCGATCTGGCCCTGCGCCATCCGGGCCGCATCGGCGTGCGCATCGGCTTCAATGAAACCGATGCGCGGCGCATGTTCGCCGGCAGCGATTTTCTGCTGATGCCCTCGCGCTACGAGCCGTGCGGCTTGAGCCAGATGTACGCACAGCGTTTCGGCTCACTGCCGGTGGCGCGCAACACCGGCGGTCTGGCCGACACCATCGAAGATGGCGTCACGGGTTTCCTGTTCAACGAATCGAGCCCCGAGAGCTACCGCGAAGCCCTGAACCGCGCCTTCTACGTACACGGCAAGAAAGATCTGCTCAACGCCATGCGGTGCCTGTCGATGACTCAACCCTTCAACTGGTGCCAGGCGGTGGAACCCTACGCTCGCCTTTATGAGGAACTGGTCTGCCAGGCACGCAGCCGCCACTACTGAACGAGGGCTACGAAGATGCACAGGCATGGCGCACAGCAACTGGACGCCACGTCGACGCGCTTCGCCCTCTGGGCGCCGGATGCGCGCAACGTGAGCGTGGAAATCGAGCGGCAGCCGTCTGTCGAGCTGCTGCCCGAAGAGGATGGCTGGTTTATCGGCATCGCCCCCTGCCAGGCGGGTGATCGCTACCATTTCAGGATCGACGGCCACCTGCAGGTGGCCGACCCGGCGTCGCGCTACCAGCCTGACGGCGTGCACGGCCCCAGTGAAGTCGTCGATCCCCAGCGTTACGGCTGGAAGCACCCCTGGCGAGGCCGCCCATGGCACGAGGCGGTGATCCAGGAACTGCATGTAGGCCTGCTTGGCGGCTATGGCGGCGTTTCCCAGCACCTGCCACGCCTGGCGGAACTGGGCATCACCGCCATCGAGCTGATGCCGATCAACCAGTTCCCGGGCGAGCGTAACTGGGGCTACGACGGTGCCCTGCCCTTCGCCCCACACAATGTCTACGGCAGCCCGGAGCAATTGTGCGCACTCATTGACCAGGCCCATGGCCACGGGCTGATGGTGATGCTGGATGTGGTCTACAACCACTTTGGCCCTGACGGCAATTACCTGCCGCAGTACGCCAGCCGGTTCTTCCGCGCAGACCGTCAGACGCCCTGGGGCGCCGCCATCGACTTTCGCCGTGCAGAAGTGCGCGAGTTCTTCATCCAGAACGCCCTGATGTGGCTGTGCGACTACCGCTTCGATGGCCTGCGCCTGGACGCCGTGCACGCCATCGACCAACCGGACTTTCTCGTCGAACTGGCCCGCCGCGTACGCGCCGCTGTCGAGCCGGGCCGCGAAGTGTGGCTGGTACTGGAGAACGAACACAACCAAGCGGCGCTGCTCGAACAAGGCTTCGACGCGCAGTGGAACGATGACGGCCACAACGCCCTGCACGTGCTGCTCACGGGCGAGACCGAAGGCTACTACGCCGACTACAAGGACCGCCCGATTGAGCAACTGGCCCGGTGCCTGAGCGAAGGCTTCGTGTTTCAGGGCGAGCCCAACCGCCATGGCACACCCCGTGGCGAGCCCAGCGCTCACCTGCCACCGAGTGCCTTCGTACTGTTCTTGCAGAACCACGACCAGATCGGCAACCGCGCCCTGGGCGAGCGTCTCGGTCGGCTGTGTCCGCCCCAGGCGTTGCGGGCCGCCACCGGCCTGCTGCTGTTGGCGCCAATGATCCCGCTACTGTTCATGGGTGACGAAGAAGGCAGTTGCCAGCCGTTCCTGTTCTTCACCGATTTCCACGATGAACTGGCCGATGCCGTGCGCGAAGGTCGGCGCGGCGAGTTCGCCCACTTCGCAGCCTTCGCCGACCACGAGAAGCGCGCGCACATACCTGACCCCAACGCCCTGCAAACCTTCGAAGCCTCACGCCCGGTCAACACACACGTGCTCGCTGGCTGGCACGGCCTCTATCACCAACTGCTGCACATCCGCCATCGCGAGATCGTCCCGCGCCTGGTGGGCAGCCGCGCACTGGGCGTCGAAGTGCTCGGCGACAAAGCCCTCAGCGCCCGCTGGCGACTGGGCGACGGCTGCGAGTTGCGCATCGATTTGAACCTTGGCGCATCTGCGCAGCCCATTACTTTGCCAGGCATGGATACACGCCTGTTCGACAGCAGTGACAACGCCCATCCGGACTCCACCCTGGCCGCGTACAGCTGCGTGGTCAGCCTGCTTCCCTCTCTCCTGGAGACGCCATGAGCGAAACGCCCCTGCACCGTCTCGCCGCCCGCGCGGGCCTTTCCCGCGACTGGATAGACGCCAACGATCGTCCCCAGCAGGTATCTGACGAGGCTCTGCGCCGGGTTCTGCAAGGGCTTGGCCATCCGGCCGAGGATGACGCTGCCATCGCGCGCAGCCTGGCCGCCCTGGAGCAGCTCGACGACAGCGAGCACCTGCCGCCGCTGCTCACTTCCGACCTCGGCCAGCCGCTGGCCCTGGCACGCTGGTTCAGCCCGAACAGCCAGGTACGTTGCACCCAGGAAGACGGCAGCGTGCACGCGCTGACCCTCGACCCACTGGCACAGCTGCCCGGCGAACTGCCTATCGGCTACCACCGGCTGGAAATCGATGACCGACAGGTCACCATCGCCGTCGCGCCGCCGCGTTGCCACAGCCTGCAAGACATAAGCGAGCAATCCCCGCCACGTCGCTGGGGCCTGGCCGTGCAACTCTACAGCCTGCGCCGCCCTGGCGACGGTGGCTATGGCGACTGCCTGGCCCTGGAGCAACTGGCGCGCAGCGCGGCAGAGCGAGGCGCCGATGCGCTGGCGATCAGCCCGATCCATGCGCTTTCGATGTATGACCAACAGCACTTCAGCCCCTATTCACCGTCCAGCCGCCTGTTGCTCAACACGCTCTACGCCAGCCCCTCGGTACTGCTCGGCGAGCGCGAGGTGCGCATGGCGGCCAAGGCTGCGGGCCTGACCCAGAGCCTCGAAGACCTGGAGCAGACGTCGCTGGTCGACTGGCCGCGCGCGGCCGATGTGCGGCACAAGCTGCTCAAGGCGCTGTATGCAGATTTCAGCCAGAGCGAACATCCCCTGCGCCCGGACTTCGACAGCTTTCGCCAGTCCGCTGGCCAAGCCCTGGAGCACCATTGCCATTTCGAAGTGCTGCAGGCCGAAGCCGTGGAGCAAGGCCTGGGTGCCGACTGGCGCGCATGGCCAGACGCCTGGCGCAGCCCCGAGGAGCCGGAAGTGCAGGCCATGGCGGCGGCCTATCCGGCGCGGGTGGAGTTTCATGCCTTCTGCCAATGGCTCACCGAGCGCAGTCTGCAACGCGCCCAGGAGGCCGCGCGCACCAATGGCATGGGCATCGGCTTGATCGCTGACCTGGCGGTGGGTGCCGACGGTGCCGGTAGCCAGGCCTGGAGCCGCCAGGACGAACTGCTGGCCGAACTCAAGGTCGGCGCGCCGCCCGACATCCTCAACCGCTCCGGCCAGGACTGGGGCATCTGCGCCTTCTCGCCCGAGGGCCTCAAGCGCAACGGCTACCGTGCCTTCATCGAAATGCTGCGGGCCAACCTCGCCCACGCCGGCGGCCTGCGCATCGATCACGTGATGGGGCTGCGCCGCCTGTGGCTGATCCCGCGCGGTGCCAAGCCGAGCGAAGGCGCGTACCTGAACTACCCCGTCGAAGACCTGCTGCGCCTGCTGGCACTCGAGTCGGCACGTCATCAGGCCGTGATCCTCGGCGAAGACCTCGGCACCGTACCGTCCGGGCTGCGTGAGCAACTGGCAGACAAGGGTGTGCTGGGCATGCGCGTGCTGCCGTTCGAGCAGACCTCGCCCGGCCACTTCAAGCCGATCCTCGACTGGCCCGATACCGCCCTGGCCACCACCGGCACCCACGACCTCGCCCCGCTGGCCGGCTGGCTGCGAGCACGCGACATCGACTGGAACCACCGCCTGCAACTGATCGACGCCGCCACCGAACTGCACTGGCGGCATGAGCGCGAGCAGGAGATTCACGGCCTGCGCCGCAGCCTGGAAGCGAACTATGGCCCTTTGAAGGATAACGACGCCTTGATCGACACCGCCATCCGTTATGTCGGCCACACCCGCGCACCGCTCGTGCTGGTCCCGCTCGAAGACCTGCTCGGCAGCGACGAACAACCCAACCTGCCCGGCACCACCGACGGCCACCCCAACTGGCGCCGACGCTTCGCCCTGCCGGTTACCGAACTGCTCGACGACGAAGATGCCGCACGCCGCCTGGAACTGCTGGCGCAGGCGCGCGAACAAGCTTGGGAGCGCGACCGATGAAACCCTTGACCGCCACCCAGCGCCTGCAATTTCACAGCGACTTCACCCTCGACGATGCCGTGCCACTGGTGCCCTACTTCGCCCAGTTGGGCATCAGCCACCTGTACGCGTCGCCCATACTCAAGGCCCGCGCCGGTTCCCGGCACGGCTACGACGTGGTCGATCCGACTCAGGTCAATCCCGAGCTGGGCGGCGAAGCGGCGCTGCAGCGGCTGGTGGCCGCGCTGCGCCAGCATGGCATGGGGCTGATCCTCGACACCGTGTCCAACCACATGGCCGTGGGCGGTGCCGACAACCCCTGGTGGCAGAGCCTGCTGGCCTGGGGACGGCGCAGCCCCTACGCCGAATTCTTCGATATCCAGTGGCACTCCAGCGACCCGCTGCTGGCCGGCCAGTTGCTGCTGCCGTTCCTGGGCAACGACTACGGTATCGCCCTGCAGAATGGCGAGATTCCGCTGACCTTCGACACTGAGCACGGGTTGCTGCAGATTGAGCACTACGAGCACCGCTTCCCGATCTGTCCGCTGGATTACGGGCGGATTCTCAACCACAGCGATGATCCTTCATTGCAGGCGCTAGCCACGCGTTTCAGCGCCCTGAGCGACTGCACCGACCCACTTTCCGAGGCCCTGCCATTGCACGCGGAACTGGCCCGCCTGGTACGCACCGGCGCCCACCTTGAACAGGCCCTGGCCGCCTTCGACAGCCGCAGCGAGCCTGGTTTCAAGCGCCTGCATCTGCTGCTCGAACGCCAGACCTACCGCCTGGCCAGTTGGCGCACCGCTGCCGACGACATCAACTGGCGGCGCTTTTTCGATATCAACGAGCTGGGCGGCCTGCGCGTGGAACGGGCCACGGTGTTCGAAGCGACCCACGCCAAGCTGTTCGAGCTGATCGCGCGCGGCCTGGTCGATGGCCTGCGCATCGACCATATCGACGGCCTGGCCGATCCTCGCCGCTACTGCCGCAACCTGCGCCGCCGTGTCGATCACTTGCTGGCCCTGCGTCCGCCAGAAGCGGCACTCGAACATTTCCCGATCTACGTGGAAAAGATCCTCGGTACCGACGAGCACCTGCACCAGGATTGGCTCACCGACGGCACCACCGGCTACGAGTTCATGAACCAGGTCTCGCTGCTGCAACACGACCCGGCCGGCGAAGTACCGTTGACCGAGCTCTGGCACAACGTCAGCGAACGCCCGGCGTTCGACGAGGAAGTGCGCATCGCAAGACGCCTGGTGCTCAATGCCAGCCTGGCCGGTGACTGCGAGTCAGTGGCCCAGGCGCTGTTGCAGGTCGCCCGCGACGACCTGATGACCCGCGACCTCACCCTCGGCGCAATCCGCCGTGCCCTGCAGGCGCTGGTCGAGCACTATTCGGTGTACCGCACCTACATCAATGCCTGTGGCCGCCCTGAGCAGGATGAGGCGTTCTTCCAGCGCGCCCTGGAAGGCGCCCGGCAGTCGCTCAGCGAAGCCGACTGGCCGTTGCTCGACCACCTCGAGCGCTGGCTCGGCGGGCAGCCCTGGCGCCAGTTGCCTGTCGGGCGCGCGCGCAAACACCTGCGCCACGCGTGCGTACGCTTCCAGCAACTGACCGCACCCAGCGCCGCCAAGGCGGTCGAGGACACGGCGTTCTACCGCAGCGCACGCCTGCTCTCGCGCAACGACGTGGGCTTCGAGGCCGAGCGTTTCAGCGCCACACCTGCGCAGTTCCACAACGAAGCGCAGCGCCGCCTGCGCGACTTCCCGGATAACCTGCTGGCCACTGCCACCCACGACCACAAGCGCGGCGAAGACTGTCGCGCGCGCCTGGCGGTGCTCAGTGAACACAGCCAGTGGCTCGCCAGCCGCGTCGAGCACTGGCGCGAACTGGCCGAGCCGCTGCGTGAAACCCTCGAAGACGGCCTGGCACCGAGCCCCGGCGACGAGTTGCTGCTGTTCCAGACCCTGCTCGCCAGCTGGCCGCTGGAGCTGAGCCGTGATGACCCGCAGGGCCTGGAGCACTTTGCCGAACGTGTGCGCCAGTGGCAGCAGAAAGCCCTGCGCGAAGCCAAACTGCGCAGCAGCTGGGCCGCCCCCAACGAGCGCTACGAACAGACCTGCGCCCGCTACCTCGATGGCCTCTTGCTCGACAGCGAAAACCAGCAACTGCGCCACTCGCTCGCCGACGCCGTGGCCCGCATCGCCTGCCCGGGCGCCCTCAACGGCCTGGTCCAGTGCCTGCTGCGCATGACAACTCCGGGCGTGCCCGACCTGTACCAGGGCAACGAATACTGGGACTTGAGCCTGGTCGACCCGGACAACCGCCGCCCAGTGGATTACCCGGCAAGACGCGCCAGCCTCGACGCCAGCCTGCCCGAGGCCGAACTGCTCGAACACTGGCGCGACGGGCGCATCAAGCAGGCCTTGATCGCCCGCGTGCTGGACCTGCGCCGAGCGCATCCCGAGCTGTTCCTGCGCGGTGCCTACCTGCCGCTCAACGCCCAGGGTCGCCACGCCGACAAGGTGCTGGCCTTCGCCCGCCTCGGTGAGGGCGAGCGTGCCATCGTCATCGTGCCGAGGCTGGCAAGCACCTTGCTGGGCGCAGCCCCGATACCCCTTATCCCGGCACAGAACTGGGACGATACCCGGCTGATTTTGCCGTTTGCCTTGTCGCCTGCCACTTGCAAGGGACTTTTCGCACACACCGCTGTCAGCCCTTCTAGGGAGCTGATGCTGAGCGATGTGCTGTCGGATTTTCCGCTCAACCTGTTGATTGAACATGCATGAATTTCAGGAGCGTCGAAATGAGTGTCGATGAAAAACGGATCCGCGAATTCGCCTACCAGATCTGGGAGTCGGAGGGTAAACCGGTAGGCGAGGAAGAGCGCCACTGGGAGATGGCCCGCAAGCTGGCCGAAGCCGAGGCCCTGGCGCCCAAGGCCGCACCACGCAAGAAAGCCGTAGCCAAGCCCAAGGCACCGGCCGAACCCAAGGCTGCAGCGCTACCGGCGGGCAAGCCTGTGGTCGAGAAAAAACCACGGGCGCCGCGCAAGCCCGCCGCCGGCTGATACCCGCCTGCGGTTCAACCCAAGACCTGTGGAGCAGCTGCCTTGTTCAAAAGCCAAAGGCCAGCCCCTCCCTTTGAGAACAGCTGTCCTGTAAAAAATCCAAAGGCAAGCCTGTCCCTGTGGGAGCGGGCTTGCCCGCGAACACGGGCGTAGCCCGTGCCAGGCAGCGCGGTGTTTTTTTCGCGGGCAAGTCGCAGCGGCGAACCGCCGCTCCCGCAGCCGAATTCAATTCATCTGGCCAGACGAGGACTGTCATGACCCCACGCACCCCGAAGAAAACCCGTTCCGTCGCGCCAACCCGGATTCGCGAGGGCCTGCCCTTCCCGCTCGGTGCAACCTGGGACGGGCTGGGCGTGAATTTCGCGCTGTTCTCCGCCAACGCTACCAAGGTCGAGCTGTGCATCTTCGATGCGACCGGCGAAAACGAGCTCGAGCGCATCGAGCTGCCCGAATACACCGACGAGATCTACCACGGTTACCTGCCCGACGCGCATCCAGGGCTGGTCTATGGTTATCGCGTGCACGGCCCCTACGAGCCGCAGAACGGTCACCGTTTCAATGCCAACAAGCTGCTGATCGACCCCTACGCCAAGCAACTGGTGGGCGAGCTGAAATGGTCCGAGGCGCTGTTCGGCTACACCCTGGGGCACCCCGACGACGACCTGTCGTTCGATGAACGCGACAGCGCCCCCTTCGTGCCCAAGTGCAAGGTGGTCGACCCGGCCTTTACCTGGGGTCGCGACCAGCGGGTGCAGATTCCCTGGGAGCAGACCGTCATCTACGAAGCCCACGCCCGTGGCATCAGCATGCGCCACCCGGCTGTCCCCGAGCATCTGCGCGGCACCTTCGCAGGGCTTGCCAACGACGAGCTGCTGGGGCACATCAAGGATCTGGGCGTTTCCAGCATCGAGCTGCTGCCCATCCACGCCTTCGTCAACGACCAGCACCTGCTGGACAAGGGCCTGAACAACTACTGGGGCTACAACACCCTGGCCTTCTTCGCCCCCCATCCCAAATACCTAGCCAGTGGCAAGATCGCCGAGTTCAAGGAGATGGTCGCGCACGTCCACGAGAAGGGTCTGGAAGTGATCCTCGATGTGGTCTACAACCACACCGCCGAGGGCAACGAGCGTGGGCCGACCCTGTCGATGCGCGGCATCGACAACGCCTCTTACTACCGCCTGATGCCCGACGACAAGCGCTTCTACATCAACGATTCGGGCACCGGCAACACCCTGGACCTGAGCCACCCGTGCGTGCTGCAACTGGTCACCGACTCCCTGCGCTACTGGGCGGGCGAGATGCATGTGGACGGCTTCCGCTTCGACCTGGCGACCATCCTGGGCCGCTACCACGACGGTTACAGCGAGCGTCACAGCTTCCTCGTCGCCTGCCGCCAGGACCCGCTGCTGCGCAGCGTCAAGCTGATCGCCGAGCCGTGGGACTGCGGCCCCGGCGGCTACCAGGTGGGCAATTTCGCCCCCGGCTGGGCGGAATGGAACGACCGTTTCCGCGATACGGCACGGGCGTTCTGGAAAGGTGACGAAGGCCAGCTAGCCGATTTCGCTGCCCGCCTGACAGGCTCAGGCGACATGTTCAACAACCGTGGCCGGCGCCCCTACGCCTCGGTCAATTTCATCACCGCCCATGACGGCTTCACCCTGCGCGACCTGGTCTCGTACAACGAGAAGCACAACGAGGACAACGACGAGAACAACCAGGACGGCACCAGCAACAACCTATCCTGGAACTGCGGCGTCGAAGGCCCGACCGACGACCCCGAGATCAAGGCCCTGCGCCTGCGCCAGATGCGCAATTTCTTCGCCACCCTGCTGCTGTCGCAGGGTACGCCGATGATCGTCGCCGGTGACGAGTTCAGCCGCACCCAGCATGGCAACAACAACGCGTACTGCCAGGATAGCGAGATCGGCTGGGTCAATTGGGACCTGGACGACGAAGGCCAGGCGCTGCTGAAGTTCGTCAAACGCCTCACCCAGCTCAGATTGCAATACCCGGTGCTGCGCCGCTCGAGCTTCCTGGTCGGCGACTACAACGAAGCGATCGGGGTCAAGGACGTTACCTGGCTCGCCCCTGACGGCAGCGAAATGAGCGTCGAGCAGTGGGAAGACCCCCACGGCCGTTGCCTGGGCATGCTCATCGACGGCCGTGCGCAGGTCAGCGGCATCGCCCGGCCAGGGTCGGAAGCAACGGTGTTGCTGATCGTCAACGCGCACCACGACGTGGTGCCGTTCAAGCTGCCGAGCGTACCGGAGGGCGAGCATTGGAGCTGCCTGATCGATACCGATCGGCCGCAGTTGCGCAAGGCGCAGCACCTGGCGTTCGACAGCCTGTTCGAGGTGCAGGGCCGCTCCATGCTGTTGATGGTGCTGCAGCGCGACGAGGAATGATCAGCCGGCGATACCCGCCCTCGCCCGCGTGACAATTGCCGATGGACTGCCCGGCAGCCCATCGGCACGTTGCTCGAGTCACATCGACGGCCCGGGGCCAGCGGCTCAATGCAAGGTACTGCGTGCCTTGAGCCGCGCCCGCTCGATGACCTCCTGCCAGGTATCGTTTTCGTCCTCCGATACCGTGAACCAGGGGTATACCTGCACGCGCTGCTCGTAGTTCGCCCACTCGCCGTCGACATCCTCGCCATTGGCGCGCACGATCCTGCATTCGCGGCCCAACGCATCGTAGAAATGCGTGTCGGCATAGATCCCTTCACGCGCACTGTCGTCGCTGACCCAGCGCCAGTCGTCGAGGTAGAACGGCAACCACTTTCGAACCGCCTGCCCCTTGTTGTCGAACTCGGTCTTGCCGGTAACCGCCCAGCGCACCTCGGTGTGGGCCAACACGGCGTGCCCGTCCTGATCCTGGGCAAGCCCTCCTTCCTCGGTGCGCACGAATGCCTCGCCGCCCGGATTGAGGATGGCGGCCTGCAACAACTGCGAGCCGCCTGTCAGCGACACCTGCACGCGCACCTGTTGCTCGGGGTCGTTGTCATAACGGTCGGGCTGGATCTGGATCACATGGGGTGGCGTACGTCCGGCCATGAACAGGTCGCCAGACACCTCGATGCCATCCCGACGCAAACGCTGCACATCCCGCTGCCAGGCCAATGCACCGCAACGGCGGGTGCCCGCGACACGACCATCGGCCTGCAGCGCCAATGGCATCCAGCTGTCGACCACGTTGGTGAATGCCATGGCCACCGGCACCCCCTTGCTCTCGTTCAGGGCCACGGCTTGCTCGACCGTGCGAGGGGGCGTGAAGGCAGCATCGGGGGAGAAGCCGCTCATGACAGCTTCATCGCTGCCCGCCGGGGTTTCGGTGCCATAGAAGCGGGTATGCATCACCCGTCCCAGTGCATCGAGGCTGCTGGTGTGGATGTTGTCATTGGCGTCCTTGATCTGCGACGGCTGCATGAAGCGCCAGTCAT
Organism: Pseudomonas sp. NBRC 111143; assembly: GCF_001320965.1. NCBI lineage: Bacteria > Pseudomonadati > Pseudomonadota > Gammaproteobacteria > Pseudomonadales > Pseudomonadaceae > Pseudomonas > Pseudomonas sp. NBRC 111143. The sequence continues at coordinate 102,699 of NZ_BCBT01000011.1, forward strand.
ACACCTCGACAGTGGAGGTCAGACCGGCAGCATCCGTCACCTCGCACACGGCGATGTCATGGGCGGTGTACCGCAATTGGCGGGGGCCAATCACCGTACTTTCCTGGACGGTGTCGGGCGTCCAGAAATGCTCGGCGCCGCGATACCCTGAAATGCCGTGATGGCCGCAGTACGCCTCTTCGACTGGCGGCGCCCACGGGATCGACGGCGCGCCTGCGCCGGAGGGATCGTGCGGCTCGGCCAGCTCATCGGCGTCCTCCGCTCGGCTCATGGCGACATAGCCGCCACGCTTGAGCAGCTCGGTCAGGGATTCGGCCTGCACCCGGGTGTCCAGCAAGTGCCGGACGTCTTCCAACCATGCCTGGAGCTGGAGAGGCTGGGATGAATCAGTGCCACGCCTGGCAAGGTTGGCCAGCACGACTCGCCAGAACACGCTGTCAGCACCGGTCACGGCCAGTCCGTCCGCCACTGCGGCATGCAGCTGCTGCAGATCCGCGCTGCCTTGCGCCTGGCCGGCGAACCATGCCACCACCGCTGGCAGAGCCGCATCGGCCACACGGCTCTGCTTGCGCAACGCCGCCTGCAAGCCCTCCGGCAACGCCGCAGCGTCGGCCTGGTACAGCCGCTCGCGCAAGGCGTCCACCGAGATCACTGTCTTGAGCGCCGCGCGCAGAAGCCCGAGCGCCTGCTCGTCGTGGGGCGAGCACTGCAGATAAGCCATCAGCAGCGGGTACGAAGCCGCAACCGCCGTCACTTCCGGCAAGCGCTCGCGCACCCGGCGCAGCACTGCCAGGTCGGCATTCGGGTTGGCCAGCGCCTGCTCCACCAGATTGCCCAAGGTCTGCTCGAAGGTCGGACGCAGGACGTCCAGTGAAGCCTTGTCGAGCATTGCCGTGCGGGTATAGGCCAGCAGTGCCTGACGCGAAGGGACCTTCGCGGCGCCTGTACCATCGGCTTGTCGCCAGACCGCCTTCTCGTAGCCGACCAGCGTCGTCCTCTGCGGATCGGCCACCAGCAGCTCCTCCACTGCCAGGTTCTCCACGCTGAAACCGTCTTTGGGCACGTCGCTGGCCGTCAGCTTGATCACATCCCGACGCGTGCCATCGGCCAGACCGATGACAAAGTCATCGCCACGAACCAGGTTGTGCACGCGAGCGCGGGTCAGGTTGATCCAACAGTCGTACTGCTGCTCATCGCAACTTGCCCCGATCAAGCCCGCCGGCAAGCTGTCGGGATAGATCTGCCGCTCCCCCTCCTCCTTGACCAGGTCCGCCTCGCTCAACTGACGCGGATAGTTGACGGCTGCACTTTGCAGCACGTTGCCATACAGGTCCTGCGCGAGAACAAGCGTCTGGGCCACCACCGGGTCCTCCGGTACCCGCTCGCAACTGAATGCCAGATGCTGGATCGGCGTCACCAGGGCACTCGGTCGCTGTGGATCGGCACTGGCCATGGCCCGGATCTGCAGGCGCGAGCGCTCGAGCCTGTAGGGGTTTCCTGCACGCGGATGGCCATCTTCTCCATACACCTCGATGCGCATCACCTGGCCACGGGCCGCGCAGTACAGCCAGGCGCGCAGCGCCCCCGTCACCTCGAGCGCCTCCTCTGCGTCGTCGCGCCACTGGGTAAAACGTGGTGGAGCCTGAGGGAATCGGGCATCCATGTCGACAAAAGCACCGTCAGCCGCCGCATCGAGCGCCTCCACCCCGGTGTAGAACCAGGTGCAGGTACGCGAGGGCGGCGACAGATGTGCCGCCATCGACCGGGCCCCTTCATGGGTGTCGGTCTGGATCAGGCGCCTGAACCCTGCAAATTCACGCTCGCGGCCATCCCACACGCCGCCGAGATAGGTGGTCTCGCGGCCCATGCACACGCCGGTGATTTCATTGAACGTCGTGACCCGGCTCACGGTATGGACCGGGAACGGCAAGTAGCTGACCGGGGTCTGCCCGCGGGCCAGCTGTTCAGCCTTTTCATCGAGCCAGGCCTGGGCCGAGCTGCGGTACTGCAACTCGGTGCGGTTGCCGATGTTGTCGACGATGGTCGACAGCAACCACGGCCGGTGGTCGTTGAAGCGGTACAGCCAACTGCGGCGTGTTTTCTCAGGGCCATGATCCGGCGCCGTCAGCAGCAAGTCGGCAGTCCCCTGACCACGGATGTCGGCCACCTGCAGCTGGGTTTCACTGTCCAGCGTCACCCCCGGCGGCATCTCGATCGCAGGCCCCTCGACGAAACGGTTGCCGCACTGGCTGATGAACACACGGATACGGGCGGGTTCCAGGTAAAGGATATCGGTGGTGCCTGTACCGTCGGTATCGGCGAGGAACACCCGCGAGGCGTTGAAATCGTCCACCTTGAAACCAGGGATACTGATGGCCTCGTCGAACCGGCCATAGCCCAGAGACGGCCAGAGCGTCACGCCGTCGCCAGTGATGCGCAGCAGGTGCGACTGACCACTGCCGGCAGGATCGGCAAAAGCGACCAGTTGACGGTCGGCCTTATCCGGTAAGGGTAGCGCTTCGCGCCCTGCGTACTGTGCGGTAACCGCAGCCAGCCAGCCGTCGGCGCCTGCGCTGGGGTATAGTCGCACGCTCCGTGGACCGAGGGCGTGCAGCATGACCACATCGGAGCGGCCGTCGCCGGTGAGATCAGTCATCTGCGCAGCCGGATGACCATACTCGCTGGGCAAGCTCAACAGGGGTTTCCACGACCCCCAGATACCGTCGGGCGCCAGCGTGAAACTGCCACGCATTCCCTCCTCGGTGATCAACCACTCGGGGCGACCATCGCCATCCAGGTCGGTCAGGCTGCCAGTGCTATCGGCCGGACGCTTGGGCAAGGGCCAGGGCGCTCCCCAGGTGATCGCATCCTGCTCCGCGCCAGGGGTCTTGCCCGGCCGCATCGGCGGCCGGTAATGCCAGGCGTCCTGATCTCGGTACAGCAGGCCTGGCACGCCTTCGTCCAGCAAGTCGGCCATCTGCCATGCAGGGGCCCAGAATCCGTCGAGCGCTGGCACCGCTTCCCAACCGGGCGTAGCCCTGCCCGGTCGGGTCAGCTCGAACTCCATCGGCGGCAAGCGACAGTCGGATACGCTCGACAGTTGTTGCGCCGACACCAGAATGCTGCTGACCGGGCTACTGTCGTACTGCAGGTGTAGCCGTGCCACCAGCTCTGGCGTGTCGTCGGCCTCGCCGTTCATGCGTGCGGTGCGGTGCCAGAGCAGCACATCGCGGCACAGCCGGCGGATGCGCACGTTGAACCCATAGCGCCAGAACGAATGGCAGTCGTCGCGCACCAGCCAGTCCTGCTCCGGCGCAAGCCCAGGCACGCGCTCGGGATCGGCGCCGCGCTCGCCATAGTCGAATTGGGTGAAGGTGAGAAAGTCCGTCTCGTCGAAGCCGTCTTGTGGAATCAGCAGCGCCTGCGAAGGCGTGGCGTTCATGGCGTAGACAGCATCGGCATAGAGGTTGACGACGTGTGGGTGGGCCGTGAGTTCCTGGTCGCTGCAGCCTTTGTCGTCTTCGGCGCGATAACGGTACACCAGATGCTCGCCACGGGCCGAAACCCGCTCTTCCAGGTACCAGCCCGCCACACGCTCAGGGGCTGCGGGATCGTGCAGACGTGCAGCGGCCGACCAGCCGAACAACGAAAGGCTGCCATCGGACTGCCAGTGCAGCCAGAAACCAGGGTCAGCCGCAGCGCCTTTGACCACCCAGTGCTCAAGACGCTGCGAGGGCGCACCGCTGCGCAGGCACCAAGGGGTAACGCTGTAGCGCTCACCGTCAGAGGTCTCGGCGAACGGCAAGCCTGTGCGGTCATGGGGTGTACCCGCCTTGAGGACTTCCTCCCCGGACGGACCGACCATTCGGTCGTTGCCGTCGTATTTAGGGAAACCGAAGCGTGTCATGCAGAAGATCGCCGGCAAATCGCAATCCCAGCCGGCGCCAAAGGCGCTGTTGCCGCCGCCGGAGGAGTAGTGCAATGCCAGTTCCGCCGACAGCGCACGACCCGCCGGCGATGGCAGGGGCATTTGCCAACCAGCCGAACCATCCGGGCCACCCGCCGAAAGCATGCCGCCACCGACCGAGACCGTGCCACCGCCCTTGGGGAGGGCTGGGGGGGTGTAGAAGGAGGTGTCTCCCTCTCCCGTCGCCGGAGCGGGGGCCTGGCCCGAAGCAGCAGTCTGCTTTTCGTGTGAATACCCATCCAATGAGTCGGGCATGAACCCCTCCTGTGACCCGTTCCAATCTACCTGTGTATGACGCGCAGCATTGATCCGCGCAGTCACTTCAGATCACCCGACCGCTCTTAATCAAACGGCGAGATATTTGGCAATGCATACAACGCATCTCGTAACGAGGGTAAATGCACGGCTCCGACGCTCGTCATTTATCAAAAGGCCAAGAGCGGCTTTTGCAAAGTCCTCTTCAACCGCACCGTTAGCCCGGCCAGCCATAGGGAATGGCGACCGGGCACGGAAAGTCGTCTCCGTCAACTCTCAGTATCGAGACCGTCCTCGGAAGAGGGCCCAGGTTCCACACCAGACCGTAATAGCCTCTCAACTCCCTAGGTTTATTGAATGGTGGATCTGGCACGAACCCTGGATCTGGCTTGCTACTCGACAAGGATAATAAATAAACCTTATCGGCAATTGGACTACCCTGAACGGGGACCGCGACAAGAACCATATCCGAGTCGGAGGCCGACAATCTAAGGAGTAGCTCGTTAGCACCGGTGCTGGACAGCATCACCTTCGGCACGAGCGTTATCGGCGTATCGAAGCCGTCGACATGAACTGTCAAGTTGAAATAACCACTGGCCTCGCGACCTCGCGTATTCCAACGCACCCCCGCCTGTGGAAGTATTACTTTTGAGCCGAACGCGGGTACTGACCCCATGTCGCCCTCTTTCAGCGTCTGCGGATTAAATTCCATCCAGGCCGAGAGCCGGGCAGCCACTAACGGGCTTCCCGGCCGGGCCTTCAATGTGAATGCCAGATACTCCTCGCGGTAGAATATCGCGGGATCAGGCGGAAAATGGGGTGTATGGGTCACCTCTGCTTCATCTGCCAATTTGCTGGATAACAGTACACATGTCGGCAGTGTCCAAACGGTCGAAAAACCCGCGACATGAAAAACCAGCGCGAATTGTCCACTGAGGTCGGCTCCCGTCACCTCCCACTCCAGCCCATCGGAAGACATCACTCTTCGCGCACCAAAATCGGGAGAGGCCGATACATCCCCTTCCTTCACACTGCCTGCGGAGAGTGTCATCCATACCTCTCGCTTCAGGTCTGCCAGAGGGCTACCAGGCTTGGGCACGAGCACAATGGTCTTGCCCACCGAACGCCGAAACACCAACAGATCGTCGACAACGCGCCCTTCTACCTTCACCTCCACTTCATCGCTCAGATCTTGCGACAAAGCAAAGCCCGAGGTCACCTTCAGTGGTGCTGGAAACGCGCCTGTATGAAGGGTCAACCCGAATGTGCCAGAAGCCCTGGCGGTCAACTTCCAGCCCAGGCCTGCAGTGGATATCGGTCGTCTGTCGTTGTAAGTCGGAACCGTAATCAACTGCGCCTGGGGCAAACTTCCGTCGACGTACTCGATCCATGCTTCGCTCAGGAATTCTCGCTCTAGCGGACTGCCCATTTTCGGCACGATACTCAATGTGTGCTCTGCTCTGGATTGAATAACCAGCGGCTCGACCAGAGGCCCCCCATCTATCACCACGTCGAACTCATCCTCCATGCGCAGCGACAGCAGCAAGCAATTGCCCGTCACCAGGGGCTTCGAGAAACCCGCCACATGAATGGCCAACCCGAACACACCACTTGCCTGTTTGCCCAGCATCTCCCATTGCAGCTCACCGCCCGTGAACCCCTGCTCGGCCTCGTAGTCCGGATAGGCCTCCATCTGCTCCGGCGCCAGGTCATCTTCCACAAACGTCAACTTGGCCTTCAAACCGCTTTCAGCCAACGGGCTACCGGTTTTTGGCTTGACCCCGACGTAGGACGGCACCATGCGCCGGAATATCCAGGTCGATTCGTCAGTGCCACGCTCATCGTCATAGATCAGCTCGGCTTCGTCCGCCAAAGCCCGGGACATCAGCAAGCAAGTGTCGACGACCAACGGTTTGTCAAAGCCCTGCATGTGAACCTGCACTCCAAAGGTGCCACTCACCTGCGCACCGGTCAGGGTCCAGCTCAACCCGTCCTCCAACATCGCCCGCCGCTCACCGTAATTGGGCGCGGCAACGACACTGGTCGGTTTCAGGCTGCCGTCGGTGAAGGTCAGCCAGGCTTCTGATTTCATCTTCGCCAGCGGGCTGCCGGGCTTCAGCTTGATCTTCAGCGTCTGCGCCTCCTCCCGCCAGAACAGCGCCAGGTTTGCCGGCACAGTGTCTGCAAGGGTCAGCTCGATCTCGTCCTCAAGGTTGGGCGATAGGCGCAAGCCTTTGAGTGACAGGGGCAAAGTCAGCGTCGGCGTGATGACTTCGAGCGTGAAATGATCCCGCTCTACACCCGGCATGATGGTCCAACTGACACCAGCAGCCGTCATTTCCTGCGGCTCGCTCGGGCTGAAGGTAATGTCCAGCTGTGGTGTGCCGCCTGGCCAACCCAAGGCCACCTGCTCGCCTATGAAAAAGTTGTCCGCAGACTTGGGCTTCAAGGTCAACGTATGCTCGCCGACGCTGCCCAGCACCAGGTTGACGTCATCGAAATCAGTGATTGGCCTGTCGTCGAACAACACATCGAACTGGGCCGACCACGGTGAGCGGGAGTACACAGGGATAGCTTGCAGCTTGTCGCTTTCTGCGCCGAGGCCATCAGTGCACCGGGCGCTGAGCTCTGCGGTGTAGAAGTCGACACCCTCCTTTTGCTCAGGGATGAACTCAAGTGTCGACTTGCCCTGCTCATCCGTTGGGACAGTCTTGTAGAGCACATCGTCGAGGTACCAATCCACATGTTGACCAACGATCGTTCGCGCTGATGCGACAAGGTTGCCCAGCGTTGCGGTCAACCGGGTACGGCTACCCCACTCCAGCACCGGCACCACGCCATCCCAGGCCACCTCACTCACTTCATAGCGAAAATCCCCCAACTGCGCCTGGAGCTCATGCTTTTCGGCCCGCCAGTAACTACCCAGGCCCAGCGGTAGCGCGCCGGATAACACCTCCTTGGCCGCACTCGCATCCAAGCTCCAGGTACTGGTGCCGGCCTCCGGTTGCGGATAGCGGCTTTCCTCGTCACTGTCGTGGATATTCAGCGACGGATTCGTTGTCAGCCCGTACGCCGTGGGTGGCGTATCGGCATTCCCCGGCCACAGCACGCTCAGCTTCTGCCCCTGCCAGGCATCGCTGACCTGCAGGCTGTACGTGGCGCCATGGCACAGTTTGAACGGTGGCTGGGTTTGCGGAGCCAGCGATGACTGATCAGGTCCAGGCGACAGCAACACCTTCCCTTCGAAGGGTGCCAGGTGCACTTCGGAAATGATGTTGCGCAGGCTGAGTTCCGTCGCCCTCGTGCCGGCGGGGGTTTCGAACGCCACACGAATTCTCGATACACCCGCAGGTATATCGATGGGCTTGGGCGTCAACGTATGCCAGGTAGGTTCGGCTTCGGGCCTGGGATCTTGTTCGTCGGCCTGCTCGGTGGTCTCCGGGTTCTTGAGCGCTTGCTCATGAATAATCTGGCCTTGCGAAGCGTCCGAGAGTGCGTAGACCCTGAGCCAGCAACTGTCGGTGAAGTACAGGACATTGTACTGGCAGCCCAAGGCATATCCCTGTGCAACCCCCTCGAGCAAACTGAAGTCCTGGTAGAGCCGACCCTTCTGGAAAAGCGAAAGGTACGTGCCGTCCCTGGCATCGTTTTCACGAAGCTCATAGCTGTCTTTCTCTTCGTAGCTCCACACACCTTCGAGGCCAGCGCTTTCCATTGGCCTCTGGATGAAAGGATCCTGAAGAAAGTCATGCCCTTTGGTAAGGCTTTGCGCACGCGTCGAAATCGACCGGATACCCTGCACCTCATCACTATTGCTCATGATCCTTCCCCTCCCATTGGACGACACGTGCAAAACTCCCGGCCGCGTCTTCCGGCAACAACGCCTCGACTTGTTGCTCGAACAGTGCACCGCCATACCGTGCGAGGTAGCGCACCTCCATGACGATATCGCTCAGCCCTTGGAGCAGTTCGGTTTGCCGTGCAACTCGCGGGAACTTCAGGTTCCAGTCGGAGACGGCGCCAGTGCCTTCGAACGGCAAGTAACGGTCATCGCTCTCGGGGGGCGTGACCAACCCGATGTCCTGCGTGGCTGACGACAGGCAGACCTGTTGGCTGGGTCGCAAACTTCGCATGACGTAGCGCCCATCCCCTTCACCCTGGTCCAGTTGCGGCGACAGGTACTTCACCCCTTCGATATCGGCCTTGGTCAACAACCGGCTCTGCGTCTGGGTCAGTGTGGCGCGGATGTTCTGGTAAGGCCCCAGCAAGGCAGGCAGCGACAGCGCCACGCTGTGCAGGCGCCGCAGGTAATGCCCGGGGTAATCCTGGTTGAACAGCGTTTCGCTAAGGCTGAAATCCAGTTCGCCGTTCTCGGCCAGCGCCTCGAGCAGCGCCGGCCAGTCACCAAGCGCAGCCCCATTCTTGTCGAGGACCAGGCCCTCTTCGATCAGTGCACGCAGCGACACCGTCTTGCGCAGTTCCAGATGACGCTCGTTGCGCAACAAAGCTTCGGCCTCCAGGCGATGCAGGTCCAGCCGCAGTTCGCCTGCAGCATTGAGGCCATGCCGATCGGCCTGCCAGACCGAGGTACGGAAGATGCGTTTGTCATAGTTGCCCGTCTCGTACTGCCAGCAGGCTTCGGCACTGTTGCACAAGCCCACCGCGACATCGAACAACGTCGCATGCCAGGCGGTCACCTGCGAACGCAGCCAGCGATAGAGCGGTACGTTGGTCGATTTGCTCTGGTAGAAGGCGTACATCTGCTGGGCCTGGTCCAACACCTTGCGGCTGTGATCGAGCGAGTTTCTCGCGGCCTTGGTTGCGCAGGCTTGTGCCTTGCTCTGCTCGGCGATCACATCGATGTCCTTGCGTGCCAAGGTTGCCTGCAGCTCCCATTCCTGTCGGCGACGCTTGTAGACCGACGTCTCGCGCATGATGTCACCGGAGATCTGCAACGCACTCCCGGCCATGAACGAAAGCTGAGCACCACTCATGATGGGGGCGGTCACATCCCCCGTGTCCTGCGCCATGCCGAAGATTTTGGGCGCCATCTGTGTCGCGTAGTAGGCGCTCATCGCGCTGGTACCAAAGGCATTGATTGACCCGCCTGAGTTATGGACAACCATTGTCTCGATTTCCAGAGCAGAGATGTCCTCTTCGACCAGCTTGGTGTAGTGGGCTTGCCGAGCCTCGGCACTGAGCGTCTGCTTGAGCAATACCCCTTCCTGCTGTTCCTGCTGTTCGAGCAACTGTTCCTGGATGGCAATGGTGTATCCGGCGATCTCGGCGGCGTGTTGGTATTGCAACGCTTCAAGTCCGGTGCGCTCCTCCTGCTCCATGAGGACACGCAATTGCTCGGCGAACTGGGTCAGGGTCGCCACCACCTCATGAGCCTTGGCGATCAGAGTACGGAAACGATACGGCGGCACCACCGTGCGCTGGCCCATCAGGTGCGACAGGTTGGTACCGCCCCCCATGCGTGCCATCAGCAAATCGAAGGGGTTCGCAGGTGGTGCATACAGTGGCAGTACCATGGGGCGTCCATCGAGGGTCAGGAAGTGCCGCAGGTTGTAGAAGCGCTCCGCCAGCAATTGCCAGATATCCAGCAACTGCTGATTGACCGGCAAGCGGAAAGCCGGATGTGCCGCCACCCCAGCCCAGAAGAAGGTGGACAGCTGCTTGGGCAGGTTGGCCGGGACAATGTCCTGGCCACTAGCGGCCAACGGCATGTCGGCCGGCCCGACAGCGAGCACGTCGCGAACCGTTTTGGGTTGCCAGGTATTGATCGCCCGCGCATCCGGCACCTCTCCCATGAGGTCCGCGGCCATGCGGTACAACAGCCAGGCGTGCGCCAGGCCGTCACGGGTCTGGTAGCGATAGTGCTGGTCGGCTTCGCCGATCAGCATGTTCACGTACTGCACGAACACTGCCTTGCGATAATGGGACGGCGCGCGCAGCGCGATGACATGGGGCTCGATCAATTCGTGTTCGAGCCCTGCCGCCTCGGTGTCGTCCTGAAGCAACCAGGCGCAGTTCCAGTAGTCGGGGCCCGGGGTCGCCCTGGGCGGCTGCTTCTGGTACGGGTTGAAGATCAGCCCCAGCCAGCGCCGGGCATCGGCGAAGCGCTCCTCCTCCTGCAGACGTGATGCGATCAGGTGAGGGACATGGAAGAACAGCTCACGCAAGTAGCTGCCATAGGCAGCGAACATGTGCAGCAACGGGTCCACGGCACTGGGATGCCAACCCTGATACACCGCGCCGGCCAGTTCCTTGCGGTATGCCGGCTCCTGTCGGTTCTGTGCATCCCAGGCGAATACGGCCTGGGACGAGGCTTCGGCGCGATTGATCAAATCGGAAACATGCTGGGAGTTCAGCCGCACGGCCAAGGGCGCGTCGGCACCACCAATGGTATCGAAGACGAGGAAGTCGCTACCGTCGGACTGTTGGTGAATATACGGAATCGTCGTATCGGCCAGACTCGAGCTGGCGCCCCAGCTCACCGTGAAGGTGGCGGTTGCTTCACCAGCGGCGATAACTTCGAAGGTTGCCGAGCCAGTCGCAGCAACGTCCTCCAGACGGCTCCAGGTGCTGACGGCATGGCTATTGAGAACCCAAAGCCCCGACCAGCAGGTTGTCGATTCCTCGCCTTGCTTATGTACGAGTTTCACGTCCGGCAACTGGACATTGTCGTAAACAAGAACGCCTCGGTTTTCCGTTCCCTCCAGCGCCGCGTCCCCTATTTCGTCGACAATGACCTTGAAACCCATGCCTTCACTGATGTAATCCTTGGAAATTGGACGCGAAAACTCCGGCAAATCAACCTGTGCCTCAGCCATAAAAGTGCTGGCGACAAACTCGCCAAAAAAGTCGGACCGTTTCAATACAGCCAAGGTTTTTAGATCATGCTGGAGTGTGACGGACTCAAAGTTCGGAATACCAAACGTAACGGCAGTGAAAGAAAGATGAGTTGTACCGAGTGCGTCATAGGCTTGTAGTTGGAAATCCACGTGAAGACCGTGGTAATTCACACTGAATCGGTCAATCGACAAGACCGCTACCCGAGTAGCCGTGCGCAACTCGCTGGAGCGCGCACGTACGCGTAGTGAACGCCCCGACAGGCCCTGCTCGAGCTCAGCCTCGAGTGAAATATAAGGATTGCCACTCCCCTTGATGCTTTTCACCTCAGCATCAACCGCTGCAATACGCTGCGAAAAGGGCAAGCGGCCCGCACTCCCTGTGAATCGCCGAGAAAGGGCTTCGCTGGCATCAGAGTCGATAGCGCGCTCAGTCCGACGTTTCAAGACATCCCGTTGAAGGACGAACTTCTCCGCCCAGGCTTCATCGTTCGAGGTCTGGTGAACAGAAACGAACAGTTGATCGTCATCGGCGTTCACACGCCCCGCCGCAACCGCCATCACTCTGAAACGCTCCACCTCAGGCGGTATCTGCGACGGGACGTCAGGGCCGGCAACCTCGACGTCGTACTGCCACAGTTGCTCCGGCGTAGTCCACTGGTTATCAAGTCCAAGATGAATGATATCCAGGGTCAGTGCATACGAACGCTTGTCGGTTGTTTCACCCTTCTCACCGAGGACCTTTGTCGGTGCGGTGAAGTACCACCAGATCACATGCAACCGCCCCCCGAACAACACCGGACATATCTGCAACACTGTCGTGCCCGGCGGAATGCTCACCGGTTTCCATTCCGTCCACGCATCGGGCTGAATATACGTGGAGGCCTCGTCCAGACGGACCTGGACCTTGCGCCAGTAATAGGCGCAAGGCGTCGCATTGTCCTTGCCCAGCAAGTAGTAATCCGCGTTGGCGTAGGCATACCCCGGGAACCGCCCCTCATCGCGGTGCCCATCGCGATAGTCGATGTAGCCGGCCTGGACCCGGATGTTGTTCAGGAACTCATAACGTTTCAGGTAGTTCAGCAGCGCCTTCTGGACACCCGCATCATCGATCCGACCCTGCGCCAGGTCGTTCTCCAGGTTCTTGAACAGCTCCGTCTTGTCCAGGCGCAAGTCAGCACGGATATAGTTTTCCGGGTAGTCTTCCATCATCTGGTAGGCCGCCCATAACGAGTAGGTCGACATGGCCTGCTGCCAGAAAAGGGTCAACTCGGGGGCGAAATCCTTGCCGTAGCCCTGTTCGATATTGTTGAGGATCGCATTGACGTAGGTCTGGACACACGCGATTGCCTCGGCCAACGCGGACGTGGTGACCTCGGCGCTGACCTGGGTGTCGGTCATCAGGTAACGGTCCAGGTGATCGGCCGTCATCATGCCCAGGCTACCGGCTTGCAGCTTGTCCGGCAGTACGTGGTGAATGGCATACGCACTCAGCGCGTCGCGCCATTGTTCCGCGAGTCGGTGGCTCAATTCAGTCTTCATGTGGGCCTCGCTGCAAAAGCTCGAAAGTCGATGGCGCTGCAGTCATTTCCGTATTCCCTTGATCACGACATCGGTCAGGTTCGACGGATAAGCGGTGTCATAGGAGAACCCGAACTTCAGCCCTACATCCGTCTTCAGGGCCACGGGCCGACTGGTGATGGTCCAGGTCACGCCGTCGTTGCCCAGTTCGTTGTCGGCACCTGGCGCAGGCGAGATCACCAAGCCCAACGAAGCTGCCGAGTTGCGACCACTGACGTGAAGAGACATCGGCTGGCCGATCAGCGAATGGCCGGCAGCTACGCGATAGGTCAAGGTGTGCGTCGTTTCCCCTTCGGAAGGCGGCGTAATGACGATCTCCCCCTCCAACGGTTTGCCGTCGAATTCGATCATCAACCCGAGGGGCTCGAGGAAGGTCACCTGATCGAAGGCATGGGACTGCTCCTTGCCCCAGCTTGCGGTTACCGTACGCTGGCCAGTCGTGGTGCTTTTGAGATCGAAGCGGGCAATACCATCGCTGCCTGTCAAGCTGACAGCGGGCTCGGCCACACGAGTGCCACCTTCACTGACGCTCCAGGTGATGGGGTAGCGCGCCACGGGGATGCCATCGGTGGTGGCGATATGAATTTCATACTCCACCGTGCTGATGCCATCGGCCAACGGCCAGCTCCCGATCTTCCTGTGCTGCCGTATCGTCGCATCGGCAAGCACGTCGAACTCGAGATCCTTGCTGTGATAGGCCTCTGCGGTTTCGCCGGCGGTACTGAGGGTCACGGTCACCTTCACCCGCCCAGCCGTACCGACCTGCAGTACGGCTGTACCCAGCCCGGCTGCATCAGAGGTTTGGTCGGCACTGACCAGTTCGCCCCCTTCACACGACCAGGACATCGCCTGACCAGCGACCGGCTCACCATCGAGCCCCAGGACTCTGGCCTGAACCGTGATCGGCTCGTCCACCACCAACGCAGATTGCAGTACGAGCGAATTGACGTAGGGCCTGTCGGCGAAGCCAACCTGCACCACTGTGACGTCATCGGGCTTGCCGGCGTACCAGGCACGGATCACGCCCGAGCCTGGCTCCCGGCTTCTTAGCGCAATCCGGCTGTAGCCAGTGTGATCAGTCAGGGTTTCACCTGTGTTGTCCACAAAGTAGCCGATGGTGGTAGACCAATTGACCAGACGATCCACCCCATCATTGTCATAACGGTCTACGAGCAGGGCAGCCAAGCGATAAATGCCTTGTCCGCCTGCGAGCTCCAGAGGCGTCGTGTTACCCGGTCGCCCTTCGATACTGCGCACTCGCACCGTCTCTTCGTCACAGTCGATCACCACCGGCGGCGCGAACGCCTTGCCATCGAGCAGGTAGCTGGCCTGCACATGGGCACTGCCCATCTTCGTACCTGCCTGCAGTCGCACCTTGGCCACGCCCTCTTCGTCGGTGTAGCTGGAATGGGACTGCAAAATCCCGAGATCGGTGGACCAGGTGATGCGAATATCTGAAACCGGCTCGTTGTTCATATCGAGCAGTTTCAAGGCCACCGTGGTTTCCTGATCAGGCGCGCGTGCGATCAGGCGTGTTTCACTCACGGTGCAGCGCGAGGCCAGGCTCTGACGCAGCTCTGCCTCGTTGCCGCGCTCCGCGCTGTCGCTCTCAAGGCTGCTGAGCATCTCTTGTGCGGCATCGCGATAGTCCTGCGTGCCCGAATAGGCGGTCAGCCTGCTGAGTTTCATCAGTGATTCAGCACTCAGCCCCGTGGTGTCGCTCAGCAGCTTGGTGTCGACCACGATGCGCAACTGAGCCAGATCGCGAATGATGCCATCCGGCGAGACCCGGGCCGCCACGTCCAGCACCTCACGGATCCCCCAGTCCAGCCAGGCCGCGATACGCTGGGCAGCCGCGTCCCTGAGCAGGCGCTGTTCATTTGCGCTCAGATCCTTCAATTCCTCGATTGCCGAGAAATAGCCCAGCAGTTGTGCTTCCGATTGCTTGGCCAGACGCAGGCCACGGGCGTAGCGTTCAAGGTGGTAGAGCGTGTGCAAGGACAAGTCGAAGGCGTCGATGCCGAACCGTGCGCGATGCGCGCGTATCAGCAGGCTGGAGAACAACGTGGGCGTCAACTCGAAACGTGTCGCGATTTGTGCGCAGCGCTGCATCCGCTGCACCAGCCCCAGCATGGCCTTCATGGCATCGGACTGGGATTGCTGCGGGTCGAAGGCCACCGCGCTCTCCAGCAGTTGGTGCACTGTGCCCTCGGCCCAGTAGACCATCGGGATCGCCATATCGGCATTGACCCTCAGAAGCTGTGAAAGACTCTGCTGAACGACGCCCCACTGCTGCGAACGAATGCGCAGGACCACGCCGAGAATAATGCCGGTCAGGCGCTCCTTTTCAGCGCTGTCCATATCGACCAACGGGCTTTGGCCGGCGCTGGCCAACTGATCGACCGCCGTCTTGATTTCCCGCTCGGCAAATTGCTCGTACTGCTCAGGGTCGAAGTCCTGTTCAGGGTCGCCAGTGTCCGCCAGCAGGCCGTTCTCATCGACGACCTGCTCCAAGGCTTTCAGCCACTCACCCGTGGGCAGGGCCAGAACACCGGCATCCAGCAAGGCCTGCTCGAAGGCCTGGAAAGGTAGCAACTGAGTCTTGAGTTCGCCGAACAGTGCAGAGACTTCCTGGGGCACCACATCGGGCGTCTCGACCGGCAGCAACTGCTGCACCAGCCAGCTGATCGGCAGGTCCTGCTCCTGACACCAGAGCACACAGTGGCTGATGGCATGGATGACGCTAAGGGTGTCGGTCTGGGCAAAGCTGCGGTACATGGCATTCTGCGGTGCTCCCCCCAGTTGCAAGGCATAAAGCCCCTCGGGGCTCAGGGTTTCCAACAGGGCCAGCAGCTCGATGGTGGTGACCGAAAGCAGACGGGCCAGCATCGTCACGCGGTAGAAGGCACTGACCACGCGCACAGAGCGCTGCAATTTGTCGCCCCCTTGCCCCTGCATCACCAGACGCGACAGGTAACGGAACGTCTGCACGTTGATGCCCAGCCCGCGGCATAACTGGTCGACGGTACGTTTGCTCGCGACATCGTCTCCCGAGAGGCTGAAGTCGCTGCCGTCGAGCACCAGAGGCGAAGTAGGGTCGCTGTTGAATACCCGGTCGAAATGGCTCGCAGTCGCGCCAATGCCGTGAACGGCCATATCCGAGAGCAGAACGGAAAAGTCTTCAGCGCTGCAGGCAAAGCGCTCTCGCAAGAACTGGAACACACCCAAGGCCCGATGGGTGTTGACCGTCATCCATAGCGGCGAGTCATCGGACTTGATGCGCCTGACTTCGGCGACAGCGCGCTTTTCCGCATCGATTGCCGCACACACCACCTGGTCGGCCTGGGCATAGGTCAGCTTCAACGCGGTAGCCACGCGCACCAGGCGTTGGATGCGGTCAAAACGCATGTCGGACAAGTTTTCGAAGGTGTGCCGCTGTGGGTCCTGCGCATCGCTGACAACCCCAACCGGCGCGGCCCCGCCGCTGTTGATGAAGCGCGCGACGAACAGGGCCGGCGATACCTCCTCGGCCAGCACACTGCGGGTCACGTTGTCCGAACGCGTGGGGGCATAGGCCGCCAGGCCGAACAACGACTCCATCTCGTCCTGATTGATCTGCAGCACCTGACAGAAGCTCACCACCTTATGCAGGTGCATGGCATTCGGCACTCCGAAGTTGTCCTCGTAGAACGCCTTGTACCGCTCCCCGGGCTCATCGGCCTGTGTCTTCGGCCCAGAACTCTGCGCTTTGCCGCCCTGCGACGCCGCGGTGCCGAAGTAGGGAACCTCGATCAGCAGGGCACGCAGCACCGGGCCAAGCGTAGCTTCCTGCTGCAGCGCGGCATCGGACCAGGGTGAATGCGCGCCGGCCTGGATGAAGTAAGGACTGTCGATATCCGACAGGCGTGCCACATCGCCCATCAGCAGCGAGTTATGCGACAGCACGGTGTGGATCTGCTCCCAATACGCTTCATAGGGAAACTGTTTGATGGGATAGCGGACCTTGAGCAGCTTGTCCTCAGTGGCCGTGCGATCACTGTCCACTTGCTGGCGATGCTCTTCGATCAGCTGTTCCAGGACATGGATGATCACCTCGACCTGCGGCAGTTCACGGTTCATGAACGCCTCATCGATCAGGCGCTCGAACAGATCAGGGCGCCGCGTTTTCAGCGTCAGGATCATATCGGCATCGCCCTGGGCCTCGACGTGCTCCTGAATGAACGTCAGTAGATCGATGAGGTAGGCCACTGGCGAGGTGGTGGCATCCACGGCTTGCGGATGTGCGTTATTGCCCCAACTGGGCAAGAACTGATTTTCGAAGGTGGGGCCTCTGGACAAGTCCAGAGGGCCTCTCAGCTCATCCGAGGGGCGGCGCGCCGAGGCACTCAGGCGCTTTTCCCGGAAAGCACGCATCATCGCCGCTGCTGCAACATTCAGACGCCCCTTGAGTCGCCGGGCTTCGTCGCTGTGCAAGCCCGGATAATGCGCCATCAGCGCATCGGTCGTCTTGCACTGCAGGTCGATGATCGAGTCTTGTTCCAGGGTCGCTGGGGCGATTTTGACTTTGATTCCCGGCTCGGTGTCCAGCAGTCTCTCAAGCAGACCAACTTGTTTGCGGCTCTGGCGTTTAGCCATGGCGTCCCCCGGGCGGTGCTTAGCGTGAGCGAACGAAGCGGGCCTGTGTATACGGTGGCCCTTTCGTGGATGTCACTGGATGCTAGATACAAATACGCCCGCACGAAACTGACAGAAATAACAGGTAGCCAGCCGGGAAAAGAACCGCCGATACAGCAAAACCTGGGCTAGCAATGTTTCGGCATAACCCAACCCAGGCAAAGAACCCATATTGCTAAGCGAACAATAATCACGTTCTCATTCAGCACGTTATCTGTCACAACACAATTTTCTCATCCCGCCAACATTTTCTTGACGCAATGCGCCCGCTCTCCTTAGCTGAACATAACGCCCACTGCGAAAACTTCGCGCCGAGCTCTCTGGCCCGCGTCTTTACGCGCGCCAGCAGACTTCCGCGTGCTGGTTTGTGTCGCCCCCTGTTTCGTGTCGTACAGCTCGTGACAACAGGCCAGGCCTTGGCTGTTACCCACAAGAAACAGGAGATCCGCCATGAAACGAGCATCGAACCCTTTGCGCTTCGACCGGCTGTTCTGCGCGGTTTCCACGTCGCTGCTTCTGGCAACCCCGGTGGAAACCTTTGCGCTTGGTCTTGACGAAGACACCCCTTTCGCCAACCTGATGCAGCCACCGGCGGTACCGCTGCTGTCGCTCAATCCGGTGAGCGCCAGTGGTCTGGGGATGGGCACCTTGCAGGCGTTCTCCGAGCGCATGAGCGCGCGCCACGGGGACGTGCCGATGGACCTGGTCGCCAGCCAATGGGCGCAATTCTTCCCCGGCGCTGCGCAACCGGCCTCCGCGCCACCGGCCCGACTGGAGGCGCCCAGCCAGCAACTGATGATCGGCCCGGATCTGTTCGTACGCGAGACCGCCAGCGGCAACGTGCACCGCGCCGGGGTGTTCGTCGGCCACAACACTCTGCAGAGCAGCTTCAACGGCATGCGTCCGCTGCTCGGTGACAAGCAGCGCAACGCCGTCAACCTCAGCGGCGAGAGCCTGGGCGTTTACTGGAGCATGACCCACGACCAAGGCTGGCATGTGGATGCGGTGGCCATGGGCACGCGCATCGACGTCAACGGCCGCAGCCAGAGCGGCCAGCGCCTGGACGACAGCGGCCATGCGATGACCTTCTCGGTCGAAGGTGGTTTCCCCATCGGCCTGGGCAACCACTGGGTGATCGAGCCGCAGGCGCAGTTGATCAACCAGCAGTTCTTCCCCGGTAACCAGGCCCAGGCCGAGACCCTGCAGGCATTCGACAGCCAGCCGAGCTGGAGTGGCCGGGTGGGCGCGAAACTGTCGGGGCGCTACGAAGTGCGCGGCATGCCGATCGAACCCTACGTGCGGACCAACGTCTGGTACGACTTCAACGACAGCGATGCGGTGAAACTGGATCAGGTCGACAAGATCTCCAGCTCGCGCAGTGCAGCGACCGTGGAACTGGGCCTGGGTTTGGTGGCGCGGGTCACGCCGACGGTGGCGCTGTTCGTCAGTGCCGACTACAGCAGTGATGTGGATGACAATGACCTCAATGGGCTGATCGGAAGCCTTGGGGTACGGATGCGCTGGTGATCAGTGAGTACGGCGCATCCTCCTCCAGGAGGATGCGCCGCGACATCAGGCGGGCTTCATGACCAGAACCCCCAACGGCGGCAGGTTCAAAGCCAGCGACAGCGGCTGCCCATGGCTTGCCACCGCCTCGCCGGCCACCGCCCCGAGATTGCCGACATTACTCCCGGCATACAGCTCTGCGTCGCTGTTGAGCAACTCGACCCAGCGCTCGCCGAACGGCACACCGATGCGATAGCCCTCACGCGGCACCGGGGTGAAGTTGGCCACCACCAGCAGCGGCTCGCCGGCACTGCTCCAGCGCAGCCAGGCATAGACGCTGTTGGCGGCATCGTCGCCGATCAGCCACTGGAAGCCCTGGGGCTGGCAATCCTGCTCGTGCAGGGCCGGCAGTTCGCGGTAGAGCCGGTTCAGATCGCCCACCAGCTTCTGCACGCCCTGGTGCTCGGAATACTGCAACAGGTACCAATCCAGTTGCTGGTCGTGGTTCCACTCGCGCCACTGGCCGAACTCGCAGCCCATGAACAGCAGCTTCTTGCCCGGGTGCATCCACATGAATGTCAGATACGCGCGCAGGTTGGCGAATTTCTGCCAGCGATCGCCGGGCATCTTGTCGATCAGCGAGTGCTTGCCGTGCACCACTTCATCGTGGGAGATGGGCAGGATGAAATGCTCGGAGTAGGCGTAGATCAGGCCGAAGCTCATCTCGTTGTGGTGATGGGCGCGGTGCACGGGATCGTTCTGGATGTAGTGCAAGGTGTCGTGCATCCAGCCCATGTTCCACTTGTAGGCGAAGCCCAGGCCGCCCTGCTGCGTGGGTTGGCTGACACCCGGCCAGGCAGTGGACTCTTCGGCGATGATCAGCGCACCGGGCGCCTCGTGCAGCGCGATGTCGTTGAGCTGACGAATGAAGTCGATCGCCTCGAGGTTCTCACGGCCGCCATGGCGATTTGGCACCCACTCGCCGGCCTTGCGCGAATAGTCGCGGTACAGCATGGAAGCCACGGCATCGACGCGCAGGCCGTCGATGTGAAAGTGCTTGAGCCAGTGCAACGCCGAGGCGAGCATGAAGCCTCGCACCTCGTTGCGCCCGAGGTTGTAGATCAGCGTGTTCCAGTCCTGGTGAAACCCTTCGAGCGGGTTGTCGTACTCGTACAGTGCGGTGCCGTCGAAGCGCGCCAGGCCGTGCTCGTCGGTGGGAAAATGCGCTGGCACCCAGTCGAGGATCACGCCGATGCCGCCCTGGTGGCAGGCATCGATGAAGGCAGCAAAATCTTCCGCACTGCCGTAGCGGGAGGTGGGTGCGAACAGCGACAGCGGCTGGTAGCCCCAGGAGCCACCGAAGGGATGCTCCATGATCGGCAGCAGCTCGATATGGGTGAAACCCAGTTCTTGCACATAGGGCACCAGGCGCTCGGCCAGCTCGCGCCAGTTGTAGAAGCGCGCGACCTCACCGGCTTCGTCCAGCTCGCAGCGCCAGGAGCCCGCGTGCAGTTCGTAGATGGACAACGGTGCGCTATAGGCATGGCGTTGGGCACGTTGCTCCATCCACTGCTGGTCGCGCCAGTCGTGGCTGAGCGCACCTGCGACCTTCGAGGCCGTGCTGGGCGGCAGTTCGGTGGCGCGGGCCAGCGGGTCGGCCTTCAGCGGCAGTACGCCGTGCGCCGCCAGCACTTCGAACTTGTAGGTTTCGCCCACGGCCAGGCGCGGGATGAACAGCTCCCACACCCCGGCATCGTGGCGCAGGCGCATGGGATGGCGACGGCCGTCCCAGTTGTTGAAGTCGCCCACTACCGAGACGCGCCGGGCGTTGGGCGCCCAGACCGAGAAGCACACGCCGTCGATGCCGTCGACCTGGATGGGCTGGGCACCGAAGCGCCCGGACAGGTCACGATGATTGCCCTCGGCGAACAGGTACAAGTCCATGTCGCCAAGCTGCGGGCCGAAGCTGTAGGGATCCTCGGTGACCTGCTCGCCTCCGGCCCAGCCGATCTGCAGCAGGTAGGGCTGGCGCTCGTCCAGGTACGCGCTGAACAGGCCCGGCAGGCTGCCCTGCTCCATCTCGGCGAGGATGCGCCCGTCGTGACGCGCCAGCACCCGGGCGTTCAAGGCGCCTGGCAGGAAGGCGCGGATGACTTCGTCGCCCGCCCCGTCGACGTGCGGGCCAAGCACCGCGAACGGATCTGCGTGCGCGGCGCTGGCCAGGGCGTCGAGATCGCGTTGGCGAAGGCCGCCGTTGCTACGCATTGATGCATTCATCTCACTGCCCCTTTCCATATTCCATATATTTTTCAAAGTAACGCAGTGCCTGGCACGGGCTGCGCCCATGATCGCGGGACGAGCCCGCTCCCACCCCTGCACAACAGTACCTGTGGGAGCGGGCTCGTCCCGCGATCACCGGCGCAGCCGGTGCCAGGCAACACTGCCTTCCCTACAGGGTTCATGCTTCGCCCCAAGTACTGATCAACCCATGCAGACCATGCAAAGGCACGGCCAGCCAGCCGGGTCGGTTATCGGCTTCATAAGTGATTTCGTAGGCCGCCTTCTCCAGGCAGAACAGCTCCAGCGCCGCACGTTCGCCCTCGGCGTGCTGCCAGGCATGGGCAATGGCGGCGGTGGCCAGGCCGTAGGCTTCGACGAAGGCATGACGCGACTGATGCAGGTACTGCCGGGCAACCCGTTGACGAGCCTGGCGCGCAGCATCGGAGAGGTCTACCGCCGAGGCGCTGCGCAAGATCATCGCTGCAGCATAGTCGAACGAGCGCAGCACGCCGCTGACATCCTTGTACGGGCTGTGCTTGGCACGGCGCTCGTCCAACGGCCGCGCTGGCTCGCCTTCGAAATCGATCAGGTAGGCATCGCCTTGCACCACCAGTACCTGACCCAGATGCAGGTCGCCATGCACGCGCATAAGCAGGCCGCCCTGGGCCTGGCGTGCGAGCATCTCGATGTGCTGGGCAAGGCCTTCGCGTTGCTGTTGCAGGTCATCGACCAACGCCTGGCTTTCGCGATCCAGTTGCTCACGATGCTGGGCCAGCAGCTCAAGGGCGCGGCTGAGCTCGGCATTGATCTGCCTGCCCCAGCGCTCACTGTCCTGGGTGTCGCTGGGGCGCGGTGCAAAGGCTTGGTCGGCGGTGGGCGCGGCCAGCAAAAGGTGCATCTCACCCAGTCGCTGCCCCAACAAGGTGGCGAAACCCGAAAGCTCCGACAAGGCATCGGTGTGCGCCTCGGCACTGCCCTGCGTGGGCTCCATCTCGTCGCGGATCGCTCGCTCCAGGGTGTTCTGGGTCCATGACCAGGCATCGCCCTGGTTACTCAGGTAACCCTGGGCAATCATCAGCAGGTGGGATTGCGCCTGCTCATCCACCCGACTGACCCAGGCCAGCAGCGGCGAGATATTGGCAAAGCCGGCCGCAGTGAGGTAGGCGCTCATTTCCAGCTCCGGGTGAATGCCGGGATTGACCCGTCGGATCAGTTTGAGCACCACGCGCTCACCGATCACCACCGAACTGTTGGACTGCTCGGCACTGAGGTAGCGCACCTCACTGTCCTCACCCAGCGCCAGGCCAGCCAATTGCTCGGTACACTCGAAGCGCAGCTCGCCGGCGCTCGAGGGCAGGCGGGTGTCATCCTGACAGGCGCGCAACACGGCCCGCACGAACGACTCCTGCACGAAGGCATCGGTGATCAGCCCGACCTGTCGACCTCGGCGCACCCGCGACAACGCCAGCTGCTGGGGCAAGGCGCTGTGGATCTGCTCTTCAGGCAGCAGCCCGAACGGCAGTTGGTAATGGCTGGTCACACCGTCACTGAGCACCTCCAGCTCGCTGAGCAACACCGGGGTGGACGGCGTGCCGAAACGCACGCCATAGCGGATGCGCACCGCGTCGATCGGCCCTACCTTGCCGGCGAACCAGCGCCGCTTGGGCAGGTATTGCGGCAGGATCGACGCCTGCAGGGTGTCTGCCGACGGCGCTTCGAGCAACTCCTCCAGACGCTTGCGCAGCACCAAGGTGGTCAGTTCCGGCAAGCCTTCGGCAGGCTGGATGTGCCAGCTGGGCATGCGGTCGTGGGAGGCCAGCAGGAACCAGTAGAAGGCATACGGCGGCAGGGTCAGCAGGAACGGCAACTGCCCAATGGGCGGGAATGCGCTGCCTCCGAGCATTTCCACCGGCACCCGCTCGGCATATTGCGAGAGATCCAGTTCGGCGGCCTGCGCCGCGCGCGAGACGTTGGCCACGCACAGGATGGTCTCGCTGTTGCCGTCGGCATCGGTGTACTCGCGCACGTAGGCGAGGATGCGCCGGTTGCTCGGGGTCAGCATCTTCAAGGTGCCGCGACCGAAGGCCTTCTGTTGCTTGCGCACCGCGAGCAGGCGCCGGTTCCAGTTGAGCAGCGAGTGCGGGTCGTGGCTCTGGGCCTCGACATTGACCGTCTGGTAGCCATACAGCGGGTCCATGATCGGCGGCAGCACCAGGCGCTGCGGATCGGCCTTGGAGAAGCCGCCGTTGCGGTCTGGCGACCATTGCATGGGTGTGCGCACCCCATCACGGTCACCGAGGTAGATGTTGTCGCCCATGCCCAGCTCGTCGCCGTAGTACAGCGTCGGAGTGCCGGGCATCGACAGCAGGAGGCTGGTCAGCAGTTCGATGCGCCTGCGGTCGCGCTGCAACAGCGGCGCCAGGCGCCGGCGGATACCAAGGTTGATGCGCGCGCGGCGGTCCTCGGCGTAGTAGTTCCACAGATAGTCGCGCTCGCGGTCGGTGACCATCTCCAGGGTGAGCTCATCGTGGTTGCGCAGGAAGATCGCCCACTGGCAGTTGGCAGGAATCTCCGGGGTCTGGCGCAGGATGTCGGTGATCGGAAAGCGGTCCTCCATGGCCAGGGCCATGTACATGCGCGGCATCAACGGGAAATGGAAAGCCATATGGCATTCGTCGCCATCGCCTTCGCCGAAGTACGGGCGGGTGTCTTCCGGCCACTGATTGGCCTCGGCCAGGAGCATGCGATCAGGGTAGTTGGCGTCGATCTCGGCGCGGATCGCCTTGAGCACGTCATGGGTCTCGGGCAGGTTCTCGTTATTGGTGCCGTCGCGTTCGATCAGGTACGGAATCGCGTCCAGACGCAGACCATCGACACCCATGTCGAGCCAGAAGCGCATGACCCCGATCACCGCCTTCATCACCTGCGGGTTGTCGAAGTTCAGGTCCGGCTGGTGCGAGTAGAAGCGATGCCAGAAGTACTGGCCAGCGACCGGGTCCCAGGTCCAGTTGGACTTCTCGGTGTCGAGGAAGATGATCCGCGTGCCGTCGTACTTCTGGTCGTCGTCCGACCACACATAGAAGTCCCGGGCCTTGCTGCCGCGCTTGGCATGGCGGGCACGCTGGAACCAGGGGTGCTGGTCGGAGGTGTGGTTGATGACCAGCTCGGTGATCACCCGCAGCCCGCGCTTGTGCGCCTCGGCGATGAAGCGCCGGGCGTCGGCCATGCTGCCATAGTCGGGGTGCACAGCCTTGTATTCGCCGATGTCATAGCCGTCGTCACGGCGCGGCGAGGGGTAGAACGGCAGCAGCCAGAGCGTGTTGACACCCAGCTCGGCGATATAGTCGAGCTTGCTGATCAGGCCGGCGAAATCCCCGATACCGTCGTTGTTGGAATCGAAAAACGACTTGATGTGCAACTGGTAGATCACCGCATCCTTGTACCACAGCGGGTCGTCGATGAAGGCTGCCGGGCGGGAACGCTTGGCCATGTGCGACTCCTTTCAATTCTGGGTTCGGCACGCCCCTGTGCAGGAGCGGCCTTGTGAGTGGCGGCAGGCCTGTCGGGTCACGCCCGCAAAAGCCCACCCCGGCAAAGGGATCAGCCGAGCTTGCTGATTCGCCAGATGCCGAACGGCTGGTGCCAAGGCTCGATGCGCATCCACTGGGTCTTGCCATGCCAGGTCCAGCGGTGCCCGGTCATCAGGTCTTCACCTTGCGTATCGGCGCTGTCATCGAGCCCCAGCTCCCACAGCGGCAGTTCGAAATGCGCTTCCTGGGCGTTGTACGGATCGAGGCTGATGGCGATCAGGATGAAGTTGTCGCGCTCGGGCGTGCGCTTGGCGAAATACAGGATCTGGTCGTTCCAGCAGTTGAAGAAGGCCACGCCCAGGTGCGTCTGCAAGGCGCGGTTCTGTCGGCGGATGCGGTTGAGCTGGGCGATCTCGGCGACGATATTGCCGGGCGCGGTAAAGTCGCGCGGGCGGATCTCGTACTTCTCCGAATCCAGGTACTCCTCCTTGCCCGGCAACGGTGTGCCCTCGCACAGCTCGAACCCCGAGTACATGCCCCACAGGCCCGAGCCCATGGTCGCCAGCGCCGCACGAATGAGAAAGCCGGCGCGGCCGCTGGTCTGCAGGAAAAAGGGGTTGATGTCGGGGGTATTGACGAAAAAGTTCGGCCGGTAGCACAGGCTCCACGGCGGCTGGTTGAGCTGTTCGAAGTACTCGCGCAACTCCTGCTTGGTATTGCGCCAGGTGAAATAGGTGTAGCTCTGCGCGTACCCGACCTTGCCCAGGCGCGCCATCATCGCCGGGCGGGTGAAGGCTTCAGCCAGGAAGATCACATCAGGGTACTGGCTGCGCACATTGGCGATCAGCCATTGCCAGAACGGCAGCGGCTTGGTGTGCGGGTTGTCGACACGGAAGGTGCGTACCCCCTCCTCGACCCAACCAACCACCACATCGCGCAGTGCCAGCCACAACGAGGGCACGGCCTCGGGCGCATAGAAATCGACGTTGACGATGTCCTGGTATTTTTTCGGCGGGTTCTCGGCGTAGCGAATGGTGCCGTCCGGGCGCCAGCTGAACCAGCCCGGGTGTTCGGTAAGCCAGGGATGGTCCTGGGAACACTGGATGGCGAAGTCGAGGGCGATTTCCAGGCCGTGCTCGGCGGCGGCGGCGACCAGCCGACGGAAGTCTTCGCGGGTGCCCAGTTGCGGGTGGATGGCGTCGTGGCCACCGTCTGGGCTGCCGATGGCGTAGGGGCTGCCCGGATCGTCGGGGCCCGCCTGCAAGGCATTGTTGCGCCCCTTGCGGTGCTGCTTGCCGATGGGATGGATGGGCGGGAAGTACAACACGTCGAAGCCCATGTCGCGGATCATCGGCAGGCGCTGGTGCACATCGTCGAACGTGCCGTGGCGCGCCGGATCGTCAGTGACAGAGCGTGGGAACAGTTCGTACCAGCTGGCGAACAGGGCGCGCTCGCGGTCCACGTCCAGCGGCAGCTCGGGACTGCGGGTCAGGTAACTGCGGTGCTCGGCCTGGCTCATCAGGCTGGCGCTTTCGGGGCTCAGCAGCAACGCCACCTGATCGCCCGGCGCCAGCGTCGGCAAGCGCTGTTGCAACTGCTCGAGCTGCTTGCGCAACGGCCCTTCGCTGCGCTCGATGCCCTTACCCAGCAGCAGCCTGCCCTCCTCCAGCTCCAGCTTGACCTCCACCCCGGCGTGATACTTCTTCTCGAGGTCGTGACAGTACGTGGCGTAGGGATCGATCCAGGCTTCGATGCCGAACAGGTGCAAGCCCAGCTCCACTGGGGTGAACTCGGCAACCCACAGATCGTTGCCTACCGAAGTCATCGGCACGCCATGCCAGTGCCGGCTATGGGCTTGGCGCCAGTGCAGGACCACTGCCAGGCGGTCATGACCGTCGCTGTAGACCTTGCTGGTGACCTGCACCGCCTGTCCGCTTACCGCCTTGACCGCGAAAGTGCC
The DNA here is from genome assembly GCF_001320965.1 of Pseudomonas sp. NBRC 111143. NCBI lineage: Bacteria > Pseudomonadati > Pseudomonadota > Gammaproteobacteria > Pseudomonadales > Pseudomonadaceae > Pseudomonas > Pseudomonas sp. NBRC 111143. The sequence continues at coordinate 129,306 of NZ_BCBT01000011.1, forward strand.
GCCGTCGAGCACGGGCGTGGTGTCCTCGATCACGATGCGTGGCGCCAGCAAGGCCTGGGACAGGCTGATAGCCTGGTCGGGATGATCGTTGGCCTTGGGCACTTGCTCGAAAGGCGCTTTTGCGACGGGCTCATTACCGGACATCGAACCTTGCTCCCCTAAGCTGGTGGCGGTAAGGGTTCAGAGCCGTGGGTGCGCGGCGGGTTCAAAAAAATTGAGCGAATGGCTGGCACGGCAGGTCGAAGCCTGCAGAACCTCTTCATCCACCGCGCGAGGTCAGGCCATGAACATTCCCATACCACCGGAGACGCCCGATCCGAACATCGACGAACCGGCGCTGCCGCCGCCGGTGCCCGAGGAAGATCCGGACGAACTGCCGATCAAGCCGACCGTGCCGCCGACGGTAGGTGATCCGCCGAGCCAGGAGCCGCCGGTGAAGGCCTGAGCATAGACCAGGCCGGGTCACACAGGGGCCCAATGATTCCGCCATATCGCTGGCCTGTCCGGCAGGCGGGCACTGCTTTATTCGACCAACAGCCGGGGCCGTTCAGTGCCCCTTGGCGGTGCAAGCCGCTGTCACAACACAGTTCAGGCAAACCACGGCGTCGCCACTTTGAGCGCATGCGTGGCCCTGCATGAGCCTGCGAAACATCGACCTACCTAGTATTTCTGTCAGGTGTGCCCTGCGGCGGACGCGTGTAGTTTGCCGCAGTGGGCCTGGCGCAGATTTACAGCCGCGTCAGCGCAACAGCATCTGCCGAGGACTGTCCGCGATGAATGACGCCACCAACCCTGCCAACCGCCCAGACGCCGCCAACTACATGAAGCTGTTCCCGGAAGACCGCACACGCTGCGCGCCCGGGGCGTTGATGAGCAACGACAGCAGGCTGGCCTACCTGGTGCACCTCAAGGAACTGATTCAAGCGTTCGAAGTACGCGCGGATGTCAACGCACCGATCACCCTGCTGACACGGCGCCCTGACCTGCTGACGTTGAAGCTCGACGACAGAAACGCCCGGCGTACCCTGCCCAAGATCAGGATTACGCTTGAACTGCTGGAAAACCGTGCTCAGCAAGCCCTGGCAAAGAATCAGACGCTACAAGCAGCGGTCGCGCAAGGCTCCGGCCAAGCCAGTGTGCCCTTCCATCGTGCCTGGGAGTCGGTCAAAGCGACACTGGCGGCCAAACAGGTCCAGCTGTGGGACCTGCTGAGTGCTACCAGCCTCTGTTATCCACTGTTCACATTCGCCCATCTGCCTTCGGCAGCCCAGCGGACGGCCACCACACTGGCCAGCGGTTTCTCGCCGCAACTGCGGACCCTGCTGCTCCACGCTACGCCCAGCGAGCTGAAGCTGAGTGCAGCCGCGTACGATACGACGCGAAAGCTGGCCAAGGCGCTGGCACTGAGCCGTCGTGAACTGCGCCAGTTGCTGGCTGTAGAGGCTGTCGGCAAGGGCGGTACGGCGGTGCCCCGCAGCCCCCACGTGCCCACAGCCGCCAAGCCATCCAGCCAGGTATATGGCGCCGTGTTCATCAATAACGGTGCAACGCCGTTGTATCTGCTCGAATCGGCGCCCGCGCAGCCTGCGACAAAAAAAATCGTGCGCATCGAAGGCCTCACCGATGCCCACCTGGACCGCCTCCAACGCATACTGCGCCTGCAGCGGGCCCTGGGCCTGAGCGCAGCCCAGACTGACACGCTGGTCATGGCTGCGCTGCGTGCCGAAGGCCAGACCAGCAACTATCAATTGACGGACAAGACCCTGCGCGCACTCGGGCTGTTCCGTCATCTGCAGCAAAAATACAACGTCAGTGCCGAGCAGTATGCTGCGTTGATCGATGCACTCTCACCCTATGCCATTGGGCGGCAGGCTTCGTTCTACGACCAGCTGTTCGCCGCCGGGCATGATGAAGACGGCCAACCTGCACAACACTCCCTGAAACTGGACGACAAGGCGTTCGATCCTGCGTCCACCACAGGCGCCGACGGCCTGACAGTCAAGCAACTGGCGCTTGGCCTGAGGGTGGATGACACCTTGCTGCGGGGCATTTTGGATCGGGTGGTCAAAGCACGGAATCTGCAAAAACCGACACGCTCGCTGGCCGTGGTCTCGGCCTGCTACCGGATCGTTGCCCTGGCCCGGTTGTTCGGCACGTCGACCCTGCAAGGCCTATCCCTGATCGACGTACTGATGAATCAGGACCCTGTCTACTGCCAACAATTGGCCGGCCAGCCAAGCCTTGCAGGCGAGCCCGGCAAAGCCGACATCATCGATGTGATCGCCGGTGTGCTGCAGGCTGCGGAGTGGCTGCAGCACCAGGGCATGGACGCCTTGCAACTGGCCTACCTGCTCAATCCCCGGACGCCTGGCTTCCACCCGGCATGGGGAAATGCGTTCAACCCTCAAGGCAGCCAGAACGCCGATGCCCTCCACCTGCAGCTGAAAACGGCACTGGGGCTCGAATCACCAAACCTTGTTGCGCCCCTGCTGCGCTGGGCCGGGGTCGACGCCGAGCTGTTGAGCACCCGGATAGCGGCCATCGCTGCGCAGTGTACTGCAGAGTCAACGACACCAAAGGCGTGCTTCACCGAAAGTGACCTCACGCAGTGGTCAACCCTGCAACGCTACGCCGACGTGACAAAACTGTTCAAACTCAGCGCACACCTGCTGGATCAGCTGACGCTTACCCCAGAGAGGTTCAACCTCAAGGATCCGAAATCGGACAAGTGCCGCCCGCTGGACCTGAGCACCGTCTATCAACTTGGCCGTTACAAGGCAGTACTGGCCAGGCTGGCCCTGGGCATGGGCGAACAGGACCTGCTGGTATACCTGAAAAGGTTCGAGGCGCACGACGAAGCGTCATCTGCAGACAACACGGCAAAAGAACATTGGGCCGCGCTGGAACAGCTGCTCGGCCGCACCAGCGGTTCTCTCTGTGGTTTGATCGACATTGCGCCGCCCGACACCTTGACGGGCATCGATCGCCTGCTGCGCACCCTTGAGCTGGCAGACAAACACCAGCTGGCAGTGGACACCTTGTTGCAACTGAGCAAGCTGCCCAGCACCGACAGCTACGCCCCCTTCCAGCAGGCCGCCGTGGCCCTGCGCAAAGGCTGCAGCGCCAAGCAGCGCAAGGTGGTCGATGAACAGCACAGCGTTGCCTGGCGCGACGCCCTGATGCAGTGGATGATCAGCAAATGGGCGCCCACCGACCCGGCACACAGCTGGATCACCAGCACGCAGACCCTGGCCGACTACCTGCTGATCGACCTGCAGGTGTCTCACGAACCCCTGACCACCCGCACGCTGTCGGCTACCGCCAGCCTGCAACGCTACCTGCACCAGATCCACTCACGCCTGGAAAACGGCTACCGCAGCACCGCGATCAGCGACGCCGAGCGCGACGAATGGGAAAACTTCAGCAGCAGCTACGAGCGCTGGAGGCTGCGCCAGGATGCGCACAACGAGCCCCAGAACTTCATCGACCCCACCCGCCGCCAGCGCAAGACCAGCGCCTTCAAAGACCTGGAGACCCAGCTGGCGCAGGGCAAATGCCAGCCCGAAGACATCCACATGGCCATGCTTGGCTATCTGAGCAACTTCGAAACCCTGAGCAATATCCAGCCGATCTCGGTGTATGCCGACGGCACCTCGCCACTGACCGATACCTACCATTTCATCGGCAAGACCAACGTCGAGCCGACCGAGTTCTACTGGCGCACCCTGGACATGTCGCAGCGTGATCAAGAGGGCGTGCCGAGCATGTTGGCGTGGGGCGAGTGGGAGAAGATCAGCCTGGCGGTCAGCGCAACGATCGCGCTGACCCCACTGCCGCCGAAGACGGACGACAACCGTACCCATATCGAGCTGATCCGCCCGGTGATCGTTGCCGGTCGTCGTTATGTGGTGTGGGTCGAGCGTGATACCACCGGGATTCCCATGGGGCCCGACAGCAAGCCCAGCGAGTACTTTGCCTTGCGGGTGTTATTCGCCTTCCAGCAGACCGATGGCAACTGGAGCCCGCCCAATGAGTTCATGACGCTGGACGGGCATGACGAGCAAGGCGTGTTCAAGAGCAGCGAAGTACTGGCGACCAACACAGCAGGGACTGCTGCAAACACCAACGTGTATTTGAAGACCAGGACGTTCATGCCGGGGTTGATGGTCATGGTCAACATCCATGGGGATCGGTTGCACGACCCCTGGTTGACCACCGTGGTGTTCGATAGCTCACTGCCAGCGGAGGAAGGAAAAGAGCCGACACGCAACGTTGATTATTTCATCAGCACCAAGGACCTGCTGTTGCTCGAGGACAAAGCGCTCGATCTCGGTAACGTGACGGACCGCCCTATCGAGACAAACATGGTGAAGCGGTGGTTGAGCTTCTTCCGAGACCCGCGGACCGTACAACATCCCTATGTGGGGGCGGTTACCCAGCTGAAGACGGTCGAGGAAAAGTCCACAGCGTTCAGCTGGAGCGACCTGGCTTCTAAAGATGAAGTAAAAGATCGCTACGAAATCAGTACGCTCGGGCAGGCCTCTATTGAGGCATCATTGTCTGACGCTTTGGATTGCATTTCAGTCGGTATCACGCTGGACAGCGCATTGAGGTTGAGAAAAGACAATCTAAACCTTTCAGCAACGTTTGAATCAGACTGCGATTTCAGAATGCTATCTCTGAAAATGCATTATGGTCCTGCAGACTCATTCGACGCCGGCCGAATCCTTGCATCCCTCGGAAATGTCGAAAACTGCCGTGAGATAAGCGGACTAGCACGCCTATACGATGAAATAAATCAAATACAAAACAACATAAAGGAAGTACGAAAAGAACGGAACCACGCAGAGCTCTATTCAACGCCAGAGGTCTACGCCGAAAAACTCAAAAAGCTCGATCAAAGAGAGAAAGATCTGGAAAATAAATTACTTGCAGCAAAATCAGAAAAAAACGGCCATATAAAGGGAAACTTTAAATCCATCATATTCCAAAGCAAAACAACATACCCACCTTCACAGGAAGAACTTTCAATAACCTCCACCATAGAACTAACCGCACAATTCAGCACCCCTGAAAACTCAAACATTAATCAACAAATAACCTCCAACACCAAAAACCCTATAGTGCCGAAAAGCTGGAAACTGTCAAACTGGGAAGATGCCACTGAAACCCTGACAGTCAAGCTTGAAAATACCGACTCCATTGTTTCGACAACAATTACGGAGCAGCCATTACCACAATTCTCAGAGCTTATCGAAGCGACCCCAGATTACGCCG